>JAYVWD010000166.1:0-4363 GCA_043786345.1 Pseudomonadota bacterium | reverse complement strand
CCGGGCAAGGAGCTGGCGGCGAAGCTGACCATCGTGGTGAAAGACGACAAGGGCGAGCCCTACCAGGCGGTCTTCCGGATCGCGCCCCTCGAAAAGAAGCCCTGAGGGGGCCGCGAAGGACGGCGCGAGGCGGGCTGATTTGCCTCCCTTTTTCCTGTCGTTTCTGCTACATGAATACTCATGTCCTCTTGGCTCACCCGACATCTCCCGAGCCTGTCGTCGCTGCTGCTCGCGGCCGCGTGTACCCACGACCTGCCGCCGGTCGAGCTCGGGATGCAGCCCTCGCACACCGGCTACGTGCCGGCGGCGATCGCGATCCTGCCGTGCCGGGCCTGGCCCGCCGGCGCACGCTTTAAGAACCTGCCGCTGACCGGCGCCAAGGACGACGTGGTCGCCGCCATCTGCGCGAGCCTCGACAAGACCCTGCTCGATGGCTTCGGGGGGCAGCCCTACATGCGCGGTTATTCGCCCAAGTCGGTGAAAAAGCAGCTCGACGCCGCCGGCCAGGGGACGCTTCTCGACGAGCTCCCGCAGCTGTTCGCCCACGGCCCCGACTCCTGCCTCGACTGCCGGACGGCGCCGGAGTTCTTCGAGCGGACGATCAAGGAGCGCCTGCCGTTCCGGACCTGGCTCCTCACCGTCGCCAAGACCGCCAAAAATGCCGACGCCGTCCTGCTGCCCTTCGTCACCTACGCCTACGAGAAGCGCTTCAACGACCGCGGCCTGCACGTCGCCGAGCGCGCCGTCGGCGTGACCGTGCTGCTGGTCGACACGGCGCACGGCGAGCTCCTCTGGGCCGGCGGGCGCGAGGCGGCGGTGCCGAACGAGCGCCTCGAGGCCGCCAAGGTCCACGTGGACCTGGCCCCGCCGCCGTGGGAGGACGCGACGGCACGGCTCCTGACCGAGGACCTATGGCGCGAGTTTCCCGGACGGCAGATCTATTGAAGCGCACCCCATGAGAACACACCGATGAAACACCTCGCCCCCGAAGCGCGGCTCGCCGCGCTCCGCCAGAAGATCCTCGCCCCGGCCGGCGAGGACAAAAACGCCGCCCAGCACAAGCGCGGCAAGATGACGGCGCGCGAGCGGCTCAACCTGCTGCTCGACCCGGGCTCGTTCACCGAGCTCGACGCCTTCGCCGAGCACGACTGCAGCGACTTCGGCATGGCCGAAAAGCGCGTGCCCGGCGACGGGGTCATCACCGGCTTCGGCACGGTCGACGGGCGCCTGGTCTACGTGTTTTCGCAGGATTTCACCGTCTTCGGCGGCAGCCTGTCGCTGACCATGGCGCGGAAGATCTGCAAGATCCAGGAGCTCGCCTTGAAGAACGGCGCGCCGGTGATCGGCATCAACGACTCGGGCGGCGCCCGCATCCAGGAGGGCGTCGCGAGCCTCGGCGGCTACGCGGACATCTTCTACCGGAACGTCCAGGCGAGCGGCGTCGTGCCGCAGCTATCGCTGATCATGGGGCCGTGCGCCGGCGGCGCCGTCTATTCCCCGGCGATCACCGACTTCATCTTCATGGTCGACGACACGAGCCACATGTTCATCACGGGGCCCGACGTCATCAAGACGGTGACGGGCGAAGTCATCAGCATGGACGACCTGGGCGGCAGCGAGACCCACACCCAGCGCAGCGGCGTCGCCGACAAGCGCTTCGCCTCGGAAGGCGCGATGATCGCCGCCGTGCGCCAGTGGCTCGGCTATGTCCCGTCGAACAACCTCGACCAGCCGCCTGCGGCCGAAAACCCCGGGAAATCGGCCGATCCCGCCGTCCTCGAGCGCCTGGAGCAGGCCGAGCGCCGCATCGGCACCCTGGTCCCCGCCAACGCCAATCAGCCCTATGACATGGGCGAGGTCGTGCGCTGCGTCGTCGACCCCGACACCCTCTTCGAGGTCAAGCCGGAGTTCGCGCCCCACATGATCACGGCGTTCGCGCGCCTGGGCGGCCGGGCGGTCGGCGTCGTCGCGAACAATCCGAACCACCTGGCCGGCGTCCTCGACATCGACGCCTCGGTCAAGGGCGCGCGGTTCGTGCGCTTCTGCGACGCGTTCAACATCCCGCTGCTCACCTTCGTCGACGTCCCGGGCTTTCTGCCGGGGAGCGACCAGGAATCCTCGGGGATCATCCGGCATGGGGCGAAGCTCCTCTACGCCTTCTGCGAGGCCACCGTGCCGCGGTTGACGGTGATCACGCGCAAGGCCTACGGCGGCGCCTACGACGTCATGAACTCGAAGCACATCGGCGCCGACCTGAACCTGGCCTGGCCCGGCGCCGAGATCGCCGTCATGGGCGCGGCGGGCGCCTGCAACATCATCTTCAAGTCCGAGATCGCGGCGGCGCCGGAGCCCGAAAAAAAGCGCCAGGAGCTGATCGCGCACTATGCCGAGACCTTCGCGAACCCCTACGTGGCGGCCGCGAAGGGCTATATCGACGCGGTCATTTACCCTTCCGAAACGCGCAGTTACATGATGCGCGGGCTGGAGGCGGCCGCCGCCAAGCGCACCGCCCGGCCAAAGCGCAAACACGGCAACATCCCGCTTTGAGGTCTCCAGACCCGTGACGCTCAACCCCTACCGCGACTTCAAGCGCGTCCTTATCGCCAACCGCGGCGAGATCGCGCTGCGCATCATCCGCACGCTCCGGGACATGGGCCTCGAGAGCGTCGCCGTGTACTCGGACGCCGACGCGGCGAGCCGGCACCGCTTCGAGGCGGACTTCGCGGTGCGCCTGCCCGGGACGGCCTCGGCCGACACCTACCTCAAGATCCCCGCCCTCGTGCACGCCATCGCCGCCTCGGGGGCGGACGCGGTGCACCCGGGCTACGGATTTCTCTCCGAAAACGGCGCCTTCGCGGACGCGGTGTTAAGCGCCGGCGCCGTGTTCATCGGGCCATCGTCGCGGGCCATGGACGTGATGGGCAACAAGATCCACGCCCGCGCGCTCATGATGGAGCACGGCGTGCCCGTCGTTCCGGGCGCGAAGGCGCCGATCAAGGACGCTGCGGACCTGAAACGCCTGGCGGGCGACATCGGCTACCCGCTGATCTTAAAGGCCGCGAACGGCGGCGGCGGGCGCGGGATGCGCGTCGTCGCCAAGGACGCGGAGCTCGGCGACGCCTTCGCCGCCTGCACTAGAGAGGCGCTGGCCTACTTCGGCAGCACGGACGTCTTCTGCGAGCGCTACGTCGAGACGCCGCGCCACATCGAGTTCCAGGTGCTGTTCGATTCCCACGGCAACGGCGTGCACCTCTTCGAGCGCGACTGCTCGGTACAGCGGCGCCACCAGAAGCTCTTCGAGGAGGCGCCCAGCTCGTACTTAAGCCAGGCGCAGCGGATGAAGATCGGCGCCGCCGCCGTCGCCGCCGCGCGCGCCTCCGGCTACTGCGGGGCCGGCACGATCGAGTTCATCTGCGAGAGCCCCGAAAAAGCCTTTTTCATGGAGATGAACACGCGCATCCAGGTCGAGCATCCGGTCACCGAGATGATCACGGGGATCGACCTGATCGCGCAGCAGATCCGCGTGGCGCGCGGCGAGCCGCTCGGGTTCGGGCAGGACGACGTCAAGCTCCATGGCTGGGCGTGCGAGGCGCGCATCAACGCCGAGGACCCGGCGCGGGATTTCGCGCCCGGCCCCGGGCTCGTTTCCAGCCTGACGCTGCCGCAGGGGCCGTTCGTGCGCGTGGACACGCACCTTTACGCCGGCTACACGATCCCGTCGGCCTACGACTCCATGGTGGCCAAGGTCATCACCTGGGGCCTGGACCGGGACGAGGCCTGCCGCCGCCTGCGCCGCGCGCTCCAGGAGCTGCGCGTCGACGGCGTGCCGACGACGGCGCGGTTCCACGAGGCGCTGCTCGCACACCCGGCGTTTCAGCGCGGCGACTTCTCGACGCGGTTCATCGAGCAGAACGCCGCCTACTTCAAGGACGCGCTGGCGGGCGCCAGCGGCCAGTCGGACGACGCGGCGCTGGCGTCCCTGCTCGCCGCGACCCTCAAGGCCGAGGCGGGCGCCCGGACGACGCCCGCGGTGGCGCCGCGCTCGCTATGGCAGGATGCGGCGCGCAAAGAAGCGCTGGAGGGATGACGCACCCATGAACTGGCTGGTGAAAAACGCCGCGGCGAACGCGGACCTCGGGCAGGCGGACCCTGGGCACAAGGTGGTGTTGCCCGACGCCGTCGTGCCCGGCGAGGCCTTCGCACCGGGGGGCGTGCGCGTCGCCGGCGCCTTGGCCGCGGTGTGGAACCGGACGCATCGGACCCTGGTCCTTACGGACGCGCGCGGCGTCGAGCGCAACGTGCGCGTGCGCGCCTGCGCGCTCCAGGCGTTCGACGGCGAGGCCGCGACGCAGGTCGCGGTCGA
>JAYVWD010000165.1:0-2660 GCA_043786345.1 Pseudomonadota bacterium | reverse complement strand
GGGCCTGGCGACCGGCCGCCAGAAGGCTCGGCAGCGGGCGGGCACGCGCCCCCACGAGACCTGCCCTCGCACGGCGCGAGCGGCCACGCCGAGGCGCGGCCTGGGAAGCCTCCG
This sequence comes from Pseudomonadota bacterium, assembly GCA_043786345.1. Lineage (GTDB taxonomy): Bacteria > Bdellovibrionota_B > Oligoflexia > Oligoflexales > CAIYRB01 > JANOTL01. The sequence goes on along the minus strand of JAYVWD010000165.1, from coordinate 2,546 downwards.
GGGCCTCCCACGGCCCACGTGCCGGCGCCGCCGAGCTCGGCCCCGATGCCCGTGTCGATCGTCCCGACGGCCCCGATCCCACGGCCCGTCTCGACCTCCCCGCACCCGGCCCCCGCCGCCACAGGCGGCATGAGCGCCGCTTCGGCCCTGTCCGGGATGTCGGGCATGACGGGCCTCGAGAAAAGGCGTCGGGGCTCGGCCGAAGGCCGCGATTGGGTCACTATGGCCACTTTGGCGCTGCTCGTGGCCGGATTGATCCTCCTCGCCTATTCGTTCCTGGTCTAAGGCAGAGCGACCCCTTGCACACGGCCGGTGATCGTGGGAAGACACCACCCCAGCCACCTCGAGGGTATCGCTCATGAACAACCTTTGGTCTCTTCTTTTGCCGCTTCTCATCGCGTTCGAGTCCGCCCGCGCCGTCGCCGGCCCCGGCTCCATTCCGATCCTGGAAGTCCGCAAGATGCTTGCGACGATTCCCCTGGAAAGCGGCTGTAAAATCAGCAGGATCAGGATGTACGAAAAGCCCTACCGCCTGCTCTTCCGCATCGCCCAAGGCGACCGCGTCATCGACGTGCGCCTGCCCGAGACCCCGGTCAATCAGGACTTCCAGTCGTCGACCACCTGTTCCGACGAGGACCTGACCTGGCGGCTGCGGCTCGACGGCGCGGATCGGATCACCCACTGGGTGTGGGCCATCGATCGCGACCTGCGGCGGACCCGCGAGTTCTCGCTGACCGTCGAAGGCAAGGACGGCTCCGAGACCTTCGACTGCGACTGAACCGAACGCCGCCGGAGGGCCTCAGCCTTCGGCGATCCGCCCGTCGGCGGCGGCGTTTTGGAGGTCGAACACCGGCACCAGCGCTTCCTGCGCCGCGTCGATGATGCGGACGACGTCTTCCTTGCTGAAGGCGACGCGCTCGGCTGTACCCTGGATTTCGAGGATCTTGCCGCTCTGGGTCATGACGACGTTCATGTCGAGGTCCGCCGAGCTGTCTTCGATGTAGTTGAGGTCGACGAGCAGATCGCCTTTCCGGAGGCCGACCGAGACCGCGGCGACAGAGTCGTTAAGCGGGTCGTGCTTGAGGCGGCCGCTGCGGCGGAGCTTGTTGATGGCCATCTTGAGGGCCACGTAGCTGCCGGTGATGGCCGCGGTGCGCGTGCCGCCGTCGGCTTGGATCACGTCGCAGTCGATGGTGAAGGTCATGTCCGGGCAACGGTTGAGGTCGATGACGCCGCGGATGGCGCGGCCGATAAGCCGTTGGATTTCCTGAGTTCTTCCGCCGAGGCCGCCGCCGCGCTCGCGCTTGGTGCGGGTGTTCGTCGCACCGGGCAGCATGGAGTATTCGGCCGTCAGCCAGCCCTGCGGCGGCTGCGAGTTTCGCAGAAAGCCGGGGACGCCGTCTTCCACGCAAACCGTGCAAATAACTTTGGTGTCACCGAGCTCGATCAGGACGGAGCCGTCGGCGTGCTTGGTGAAATTCGGGGTCAGTCGGAGGGGGCGCAGTTGCCCCGAGGAGCGTCCATCGACGCGAAGCATAGGCGTGTGCCTCCCTGAGGGCTCTGAAAAGAGCGCTCAACCTAGCGGAATGGGGCCACGACCGCCAGTGGATTCAGGTGGATTTCGGGGTGAACCGCAAATCGACGGTCTGGAGCTTCTTGGTTCCGTCCGGCAGCGTCATCTCGACCTTGACCTCGTTGTCCGTTGTCTTGCCCGGCTCGCCCTCGAGGGTGATCGGCGCGGTCACAAAGGTCACCCGGTCCGGGCTCCCAGGGTCAGCTTTGATGGACTGCAGGTCGACTCTCCTGCCGCCGGTGAGGGTGGCGAAGATCTCCGGAAGCTTCGCGGGTGCCGTGCCCGCGGCGGGCTTCAGGGCCGGCTTGAAGGACATGATCACCTGGGCCAAATCCTGCGCCCGATCGACCAGGCGTACGGTGTCGGCAGAGCCGGTCACGGCGGCTAGGTAGTCTTTGGGGCTCGCGATGATACCGTCGCCTTCGGTGTTGGGACCGCCGTCCCCGCCGTCCAGGTAAATGGCGTAAAAAAATAGGTCTTTCAAGTCGTTACGAAGGCGAGAGGCGGCGCTCAGGCCGGCCTTCTGGATCGTTTCGATGAGGATCGAGCCGACGAGGCCATCGGTGATGGGATTCGATGGGTTTTCGCCGGCGCGGGTCGGTAGGCCGTCGCTGATGAAGTAGATGACCTTGGGGCCGGAGACCGTGCTCAGCATCTCGGACGCCCGGGCAAGGGCGGCCTGGTAGTTGGTCGCGCCGCCTTTCATGTCGCAGAAGATCTTGGCGTCGAGCTTGCCCTTGAAGCTGGTCCATGGGATCGGGACCTGGGTGGCCTCGACGTAGTCGGCAAAGCTGACGTAACCCAGGTTCGCACCGCTCTCGGTGCCGAGGCTCGCGAGGATCGCTTCGGCCGCCGCGAGCCGACCGCAGGAGCCGTTCGTGGGCGGGTCGTTTTGCATCATGGAGCCCGAGACGTCGAGCAGGAACATCACCGTCGGCGCGCCGTCGGCCGCGGGTGTCGGAACGCCACAAAA
>JAYVWD010000164.1:0-5249 GCA_043786345.1 Pseudomonadota bacterium | reverse complement strand
TTTCAGGATTCGACGGGCCGCAGCATCACGGCGCTCGACGCGCTCGCCCGCCTGCGCGTCGGCCACCGCGTTTTCCTGTCGGACCGCTGGTACGCCGAGCTCTCGGTCGATCAGATCACGTTTACCGGCGGGATCGCGGATGGCGAGGAATTCAAGGGATATACGATGGTCAGTGGCTGGTTTGGGCTGGGCTGGTTTTTCCCCCGCCGGGGCTGGCTGGAGTAGACCTTGGGTTTTTTGATATTGAGACTTATTCTCAAAATGGTACAACTGCCGGATGATGTGGACATCAATCGCGGCCCTCTGTGCCAGTTTCCAGGTTTCGCCGGCGGCGCCGGCGCAGCAGCCGTACGTGCGGTATCTGGTGGAAAGCTTCGCCCCCGACCACTGCGAGCTCCTGCGGCCCTTCGCCGGCCGGCCTCTGGAGCGCGGCGAGGTCTCGGAGCTGCGGTTCTTCTGGCAGGCGCACTATCTGGACCTGCGGGATGAGCGCCTTCCCGACGAGCTGGCCGCCTTCGCGGCGCGCTACCCGTACACATCCTGGGAAGCCCGGCGCGTCGAGCGGAGCGCGGTCAAAGGCTTGCCGCGCGTCCTCTACGCGAACGCCGAGGTCTCCGTCGCCGAGACGCTCGACGCGGGCTCGGTCCGCGAGACCGAGGTCGCCGTAGCCCGCCGCGACGGCAGCGGCAATTTCGACTTTTACGTCTACGATGCCCGCGGCAAAATCGCGGTGGAATCGACGTTTCCCATCGGCCCGCGGCCGGCGCCGACGATGTGCGCGGCGTGCCACTTCGACCCGGAATCCGGGAAATTCACCCGGTCGCCCGCACGCTGAAGGCCAGGAGCCCCCAGCCGGCCAGGAACAGAAGACCGCCGATCGGCGTCACGGCGCCAAGCCAGCGCTGGCCGGTCAGGACGAGCGCGTAAAGGCTGCCGGAGAAGATGAGCGTGCCCGCGAGGAAGCAGATCGCGGCGGCGCGCAGGAGCGCGGTGTCGATGCGCGTCGCGATGAAGCCGCAGAACAGGATCGCGAACGAGTGGTACATCCAGTAGCGGACGCCGGTCTCGAAGATGTCCAGGTCCTCTTTGGACAGGCGGGCCTTGAGCCCGTGGGCGCCGAAGGCGCCCGTCGCGACGCCGATGCCGGCCATCAGCGCGCCGATCATGATCCATAGGGTCCAGGCCATCAGATTCAATTCCTCCACCGGACTTTTTGGGTAGTCCCGCCGCGCGCCCGTACTGTATCGTAGGCCAGCTTTAGCGCACCAGCGCAAAACTCGATTCTGGCGGGAGGCACCGGTGGGGCTGTTCACGGGCAAAAAAGGCATCATCATGGGGGTCGCGAACGAGTATTCGATCGCCGCCGCCGTCGCCAACGTCCTGCACAAGGAAGGCGCCACCATCGGCTTCAACCACCTTCCCGACAAGGAAGGCCGGGACCGCATGATGAAGCGCGTGCACCGGGTCGGAGACCCGCTCGGCGCGACCTTCATCCGCCCCTGCGACGTGACCGTCGACGCGGACATCGAGGCCTTCTTCGCCGAGGTGAAGAAGGCGTTCGGCACCATCGACTTCTTCGTGCACTCGATCGCCTACGCGCCCTTGGACGACCTCCGCTGCTCGACCATCGACGTGAGCCGCGAAGGCTTCAAGGTCGCGATGGACATCAGCGTCTACAGCCTGATCGCGACGACGCGCGCGGCCGCGAAGCTCATGCCCGACGGCGGGTCGATCGCGACCATGACCTATTTCGGCGGCGAGCGCGTCGTCGGCGGCTACAACCTCATGGGTGTATGCAAGTCCGCGCTCGACATGGCGACCAAATACCTGGCCTACGACCTGGGCCCGAAAAACATCCGCGTCAACGGCGTCAGCGCCGGCCCGATCAAGACCCTCGCCTCGTCGGCCGTCGGCGACTTCTCGCAGATGCTCGGCCTGAACGCGGCGGTCGCGCCGATGGGCCGCAACATCACCGCCGAGGAAGTGGGCAAATCCACGGCCTTCCTGCTGAGCGACATGGCGTCGGCGACGACGGGCGAGATCCTGCACGTCGACTGCGGCTACAACACGATGGGCAGTCCCGGCCTCGCGATCGAGCGCCTCGGCGTCAAGCTCGGGTCCGGCGGCTCGGTGGTACGTGGCGACTGAACGGCGGCAGGCCCGCGTCCTCCGCACGGCCGCGCTCCTCGCGGCGCTGCCCGCGGTGGGTTGCGTCCACAGCCTCAAGTTCCCCAGGGCGACCCTGCCCACCGGCCTAACCGGCGCCGAATACAGCGCCAAGCTCGACCTCGGCAGCTGCGATACGCGCATCGTCACCGCCGAAGTCGACAGCGGCGAGCTGCCGTCCGGCGTCGGCCTCTCGTTCTCGCACGAGGCGGAGGCCCACAACCTCGTCCTGCTCCAGGGCGTGCCGCGCGACGCGGGCACCTACAAGTTCGTCCTCGGCGCCTGGTGCAAAGGCCGCGAGGCGGACAGCGACGAGGTCCGCGGCCGCTACGTCCTCAAGGTCAACAAGGGCAAGGACGCCGCGGGGCTGCACTTCGACGACAAGGACCCGCCTGCCGGGACCGTCGGCATGGCCTACGAGGCGAAGATCCCGATCGGCAAATGCGCGGGGCCGTTCGAGGACGTCGACGTGCCCAAAGGCAAGCTCCCGCCCGGCCTCAGGGCGACGCCGGCCAACGACGACACCGGCGACTTCGTGCGCCTCAAGGGGACGCCCAAGAAGGCGGGGACCTTCAAGTTCTCGCTGCTCGCCGCCTGCGGCAGTCCGGAGCACTCGCTCGAGCAGGGAGCCCAGCTGACCCACTCGTATATCATCAAGATCGACGCGGCGGAAGGCGACTGACGTCTCGCCCCACGGCTAGCGCACTTTTATCCCCCGCCATTCCAGGGGTCCGGACGCCGGGGCCGGCAAACCGGTGGCACTCCCGGGTGACCGGGCGCCGGTAGCTGGCGGCCGCTGCCCTGCTGATGTCCGGCCAAGTTCTTGTTGCCATCCGCCGCCGATTGGTTTCGTCGTCCGGTCGAACGCCAATGGGAGGTACTTGGATATGGCTTACGAGTTCCGGGCACTTAAGGCAGCGATTCGTTTTTACCATCTGGTGCGGGCCTTGCGGTTGCCGAGCCGGCGGTCTCCAAGGATCAGCTGGTGCTCTTTGAGCATGAGCCAGGTGATGATAAAGCCGCTGATGGTGAAAAAAAGTCGCACCCCGAAGCTTGCGTCGAAGACCCGGAGCCATTCCTCGAGCTCTTTGGGGCAGCCGGCGGCATAGTTCATGTGGCCGACCGTGACGAGAAGAATGGCCACCCCGCGCCAGCCGTCGAGCGAGGGCAGCCGGCCGCCGCCACTTTTGGCGGTGCTTTTCGGAGTATGGGTCACTGGGTATCCCCCGGACGAGGGTCGGACGATCAGGGCTTGGCGGCGGCGGCTTTCGCGGGCGCCGGCGCGGCGGCCGGCATGCCTTTGCAGTCGTCGAACTCCTTGCGGAGCGACTGGTTCATCTCCTTCAGGAGGTCGTACTCGCGGGCCGAGCGAACGCGGCCGTAGTATTCGCTGATCTGCACCGACTTGTCGGGATTCATGGTCTCGAGGATGGCGGTCACCTGCTTCTGCGGCATCGCCTTGAAGAGCTCGACGACCAGGTCTTTGTCGAGCTTCTCCAGCACCGGCGCGGCCTTTTTCGGCTCCATCTTCGCGTACATGGTGATGAGCTTCGTGAGGCGCTCGCCCTTGAGGTCCTTCTCCTGCTGGATCGTCTGGGCGAAAAAGCGGCGCTCCTCGTCGAGGCGCTTGAGCTTGTCGTCGATGGAGGACTCGAGGCCCTTGAGCTGGTCCTCGCGCTTCTTGAGCAGGTCGATCCGCTCCTCGATCTGGCGCTTCTTGCGCTCGGCGATCTCGAGGTACTTGCCGAGCTCTTCCTTTTGAATGGCTTCGGGGTTGAGCTCGGGAAGCTCGAGGAGGTTGGAGAGGAAGCTCTTCCGGACCGAGGTTTCCTGGTCTTTGTCCTTCTCTTTGTCCTTCTCTTTGTCCTTCTCTTTGTCCTTCTCTTTGTCCTTCTCCTTGCCCGTGCCGGATTCCGCGGCCTTGGCCGCCGCCGCCTCCTTGGCCGATTCGGCGTGCGCCGGCAGGTCGCCGACATACCAACGGTCGTCGAGCGTGATCCACACGCCGAGGATGACGGCCAGCTTGACGGCGAGGATCACCTTCAAGGCCTTGGGCGACTTAAGTTTTGTCAGCAATTCACGCATCGATTGGGTCTCGCTTAATTGCCCGCGAACTTCCGGAGGGCGCCCTCGTCGAGCTGCTTCTGCTCGCCCTTGGCGACCTCCCGCGCGTACTCGACCTCGTAGCGCTCGCGGAGCTTTTCGGTCGCCTTGAGGCTCGTCTCGGCCTCGAGGAGGACCCGGATCTGGTCCTTCTCTTTGCGCTCCGCCTCCTGCACGGCGGTAAACAGCCGGTACCACTCGTCCTTGACGAAATCGAGCGCCGCCTCCAGCGAGTCCTGGCCGCCGCGCAGGGCCGCATTGCGCAGGGCGTTGAGGTCGGTCACACCCTTCATGTACTTCTGCTGCGCGTTGCGCATCGAGGCGACGATCTGCTGTTTTTCGTTGCGGAGCTTGAGGAGCAAGGCGTTCTCATGGTCCACCTTCGCCTGGCGGGCGCGGATGACGGGCTGCACTTTCTTGATCTTGCGGAAGGAATCCTGCATCGGCGAACGGCTCCTTTATCAACGGCCTGGAAGGGACGGCTGCTGCTGGGACGGGGGTGGTAGCGGTTGCTGGCGCTGCTGTTGGTCTCTGGTCTGCATGTCGCGCGCGCCGCCGCGGAAGATGGCCTGCATCCCGTCGAGCGCCTTGTCGAAGGTCGAGCGCTCGGTGATGCCCTGGCGGAGGAAGGACTCCATGTATGGCATCAGGGCGATCGCCGCGTCGATGGTCGCGTTGCTGCCCGCCTGGTAGGCGCCGATCTCGAGGAGGTCCCGCGCCTCCTTGTGGGCGCCGAGCATCGCGCGGATCATCATCGCCATGTCGGCGTGCTCTTTGGTGACGATGTCGGTCATGACCCGGCTGACGCTCTCGGGCACGTCGATCGCCGGGAAGTGGCCGCGGTTGGCCAGGTCGCGGGAGAGGATGATGTGGCCGTCGAGGATCGACCGCGCCGCCTCGGCGATCGGATCGTCTCTGACTTCGGCGCCTTCGGCGAGGACGGTGAAGAGGCCGCTGATGCTGCCGTGGCCCTTCGGTTG
>JAYVWD010000163.1:0-5756 GCA_043786345.1 Pseudomonadota bacterium | reverse complement strand
TCGTCCTTCGCCTTACCGCAGGCGGCGGCGGCGGCGCATAAAAGCAGGAGTGAAATCCGTTGCATGAAGGGGCTCCCTCGGCGATGACGGTCGTCAGGGAGGTATCGGTCCGGGCGGGAGCCTGGATGAGGTGATTTTGACGCTGTTACTTCAATGAGTTATGGGCGCCTGGATCAGGTCGCGCTGGCGCCCTGCAGCGGTCGCCCGGGCGGCGGCAAGGCCCCGGCCGGTCCCGCCGGTTTTTCCTCTTTGAAGGCCTTTTTGAGGTGGGCCGGCAGGTCCTTGTGCATGTCGACACCGACGACCTTGGACACGCCCGGCTCCTGCATCGTGATGCCGTAGAGCGTATCGAGCACTTCCATCGTGCGGCGGTTGTGCGTGATGACGATGAACTGGAACTGGCTCGCGAGCGCCTCGAGGACGCGGTTGTAGCGGCCGACGTTGGCCTCGTCGAGCGGCGCGTCGACTTCGTCGAGGAAGCAGAACGGCGTCGGCTTCGTCTTGAGGAGCGCGAAGATGAGCGCCATCGCCGTGAGCGCCTTTTCGCCGCCCGAGAATAGCGACATCGGCTTCAGGCTCTTGCCCGGCAGGCGACAGAGGATCTCGACGCCGCCTTCCATGGGCAAGTCGGGGCTCGTGAGCTCGAGCCGGCCTTCGCCGGTGGGGAAGAGGATCGGGAAGAGGCCGGCGAACTCGCTGTTGATCGCCGCGAAGATCTCGAGAAATTTCCGGAGCGACGTGTCCTCGATCTCGCTGATCGCGGCCGCCAGCAGGTCGATCGACGAGGTGACCTCGTCGCGCTGGCGGGTGATGAACTCGCGGCGCGCGTTCTTCTCCTCGTATTCTTCCAGGGCCATCATGTTGATGGCGCCCATCCCCTCGAGCTTGCCGCGCAAACGGGCGACCGACCGGGTGCGGGTGTCGTGGTTGAACTCGGGGTCGCGCTCGAACTCGTAGGTCGACAGCTCCAGCTTGTACTTCTCGATCGCCTGGTCGGAGTAGGACGCCATGCCGAGCGACAGGCGCTCGGACTGCACCTTGCTGTTGCTGATTTTCTGCTGGAGCTTGTGCTCCTTGTCGCGGAAGTCGCGCAGGCGGTTGTCGATGACCTTGAGCTCTTCGATGACGCCGGCGTTCGCTTCGCGTTTTCCGGCGTACTCGGCGCTCAGCTCGTCGCGCTCGCGGACGAAGCGCTCGATGTCGGATTGGGACTGCTCGAGCTCCTGCTTGGCGGTCTGCAGGTCCTGGTCGATGCGGGAGCGCTCGTCGTAACGGCGCGAGAGCTTGTTCTGGAGCAGCTCGAGCTGGGCTTTGACGTTCGTGTAGTTCTGGCGCTGCGACTGGGCCTGGGACTGGTATCTGGCCAGGTCGATGCGCTTTCCGTCGTGCATGCGCTTCACTTCGTCGCGGCGCTCGACGAGGCTCGCCGACTCTTCCTCGATGTTGGTGAGCTCGGAGCGCGCGGTGGTCAGCTCGCGGTTCAGGGAGAACCGGTTTTTGCTGAGGGATTCGCGCTCGTCGGTCAGGCGGGCGCTGTTGGCGCGCTGCTTCTCGAGGGACACGTTGCAGGCGTCGAGCAGCTCCTGCTTCGCGTCGAAGCGCTGCTGCACGGCCTGGAGGTCGGTCATGACCTTGAGGACGCCCTGGTTCTGCTGCTGTAGGCGCTGGTCGATCTCGGCGATGATGCGCCGGTCGTTGTTGATGTCGAATTCGAGCTGGTCGATCTCGGCCTGGGCCGTGCCGAGGCCGGCCTCGATGACCTTTAAGTCCGCCGCGAGCTTTTCCAGCTCGGTCTTGCGCGACAGGAGGCCGCCGGCCGTCTTGCCGCCGACGACGAAGTCGTCCTGGCCCGAAAACGTCACGCCCTGCGACGTGAACACGACGACTCTCGGCGGGAGCGCCTGGAGGACGTCGTCCGAAAGCAGCACGGTAGGGAGCAGATACAGGCGATCGATGACCTGCTCGATCTTCGCGTCCCCGGCGGCGGTGACGGTCAGATACTGGCGGAGCGGCTCGGCGCCGAAGCTTTCCGCCCAGTTGCGGGTGAGCTCGGGGTTGACGGCCTCGAACTGCGAGAGGATCGCGACGGGGATCGTGCCGAGGCCCAGTTTATGGGAGGCGCGCACCAGGGTGTTGAACGAGTCGAGGCCGTCGACGACGGCGCGCTCGGACCAGCGCTCGAAGGCGGCGGCGGCGCGCGGCGGCAGCTCGGCGGCCGTGGCGTTGAAGGCGATGAAGTCGGTGAGCAGGCCGCGGACCTTACGGCCGGCGTCCGGGTCTTCCGTCCCGAGCTTCTTGACGTCGCCCGCCACGTCGGTGGCGCCCGCGTCGAGCTCCTGCAGGGAGGTGTAGCGCCCGCGGGACTGGTGGTAGCTCTCTTTCAGCAGGTCGCGGCGCTTGTTGGCGTCCTTGATCTGGTTGTAGCGCTGCGCGACGGCGCCTTCGCGGCTGTGCTTTTCCTTGATCTCGCGGTCCAGGCCTTCTTTTTCGGCGCCGGCGCGCTCGGACGCGGTGGCGAGGTCGATCTCGGTGCGCGCCAGGTCTTCCTTGAGGCCCCCGATGCGCTCCGCCTCGGTCTTCATCTCGTTCAGGGTCTTCGCCAGCTCGTTGTCGTTGGACTCGGAGCGGAACTTGTTGCTCTCGACCAGGCGCTCTAAGTTCCGGATCTCGTCCTCGAACTCGTCCATCCGGGACTGGAAAACCTGCGCGGCCTCGTTCGCCGCCTCGACCTCGTACTCGAAGGACTCGATCGCCGCGCTCAACTCCTGCGTCATGCGCTCGGCGTTCGCGACGACGCTGCGGGCGTCCTCGACCTGGGTCTCGAGCACGAGCAGGTTGGCGTCGTCGCCCTTGAGCTCCTCGGAGATGTCGATGAGCCGGCGTTGGCCGGCCTCCAGGCGGTCGGTCGCGGACTTGAAGGTCGCCTGGCTGCGCACGAGGTGCTCGCGCGCCGTCGAAATCCGCTCGTTGAGCGCCTGGACTTCCGGGTCGGAGTCGTCGAGCTGCGCCTGGAGCTCCTGGTGGCGGACCTCGAGGCCGGCCATCTGCGCGATCGTCTCGGCCTCGCCGGCGGTCGCTTCCTCGATGTCGGTCCGGAAGCCGGCGAGCTGCTCGCGGAAGTGCGTGTAGTTGTGGGCGAAGAGGGCGACCTCGTCCTCTTTGAGCTTCTCGCTCAGCTCCTGGTATTCGCGGGCTTTGACGACCTGGTTTTCGAGGGAGGCGAGGTGCTTCTCGACCTCGGTCAGGATGTCCTCGATGCGCGAGAGGTTGAGCTGGGTCTGCTCGAGCTTCTTCTCGGCCTCGATCTTGCGGCGCTTGAAGACCATCGTGCCGGCGGCTTCCTCGATGATCTCGCGGACGTCCTCCGGCTTGGCGTTGAGGATGCGCTCGACCTGACCCTGCTGGATCATCGAGTAGGAGCGGCCGCCCAGGCCGGTCGTGGCGAAGAAGCCGACGATGTCCTTGAAGCGGCACGGCTTCTTATTGATCATGTACTCGCGCTGGCCGTCGGCGTAGAGGCGGCGCGTCAGCGAGATCTCGGTCTCGTGGCGGTACTCGGGCGGGCAGAAGACCGAGTCGTCGGTGTTGTCGAAGACGAGCGAGACCTCGGCCATGCCGAGCGCCTTGCGGCGCTCGGAGCCGGCGAAGATGATGTCGGTGGCCTTCTCCCCCCGGAGGTTCTTGGCGTTTTGCTCGCCCATGACCCAGCGGACCGCGTCGATGACGTTCGACTTACCCGAACCGTTGGGCCCGACGATGCCGGTGATGCCCTTGTCGAGGGAGATGACGATGCGGTCGGCGAACGACTTAAATCCGCTGATTACGATCTTCTTCAGGAACATCGGCTGGTCACCATGCCAAAGTTGACCCGAAGGCATGAGATATCATGCTGTTACGGGTCATGTCACTGGATGCGCTTGACCAGTTTTATACCAAGTCCTGGCCGAACGTCCAACAGCATAACGGCATTGCCGTAGAAGGAGAGGGAGAGGGCGCGGCCCTCGTTATTCACGGCGACCTGGTACCAGGACCAATTGGGGTCGGTGTTCGTGCAGCCGCCCCAGCTCGGCTCGGTGGCGCGGCACGATTCGTCGAACCAGAGGCTGTCGTCGTCGAGGGTGGCGGCGGCCAGGCTGTAGTAGGTGTCGCCCCGGACCCAGTTTACCAAGTCACGGAAATTATTAACTAAAAGTATCTTTTGGCCGGACACCTGGGCGATGCGGAAGTCGCCCGGGTAGTCGAGCTTGGTGGTCTCGGCGCCCTTGAAACCGTAGACGCGGTCGAAGCCGAAAAAGGTCGAGGTGAACGGCGCGATTTCGACCGTCACGTCGTGGGTGATCGTCTGGCCCGTGGACGGGTCGGGCTCGGTGACGGCGGTCGTCTTCGGGACGGCGTGGGGGTCGCCGACGATCGAGACCTTCACGATGTCGTTGGCGTTGGGGGAGCCGGTGCTGCCATCCTTGCCGGCGGGCGGCCCGCGGTGGGACAGGTAGAAAACGTTCGGATCTTCCGGATCCGGCTGGGCCGACCAGAAGTTCGTCCGGTAATATTTGTAGTTGGCGTCGAGGCTGCCGTCGAGGCCGTCGAGGTTGCGGTCGGGGGTGCCGTCGAAGTTGTTGAGGTTGAAGTAGAGCCAGCGGAGCTCGCTCCCGTAGTAGGGGTCGTTGCCCGGGCGGTCGGGAAAGCCCAGGGCGGCTTCCTTGGCGATGTCATACACATAGAACTGGTGGATCTGGCGCGAGCCCTCGGTGGTCAGAGCCTTTTCGCTTTCTTCATAGCGGTCCGGGACCTCGTTCGGGACCGGGGCGGCCAGCGTCCCTGAGGTCAGCAACCCCGTCTTGGGGTCGTGCGTCTCGATGTCCAGGGCTATCAGGTCGGACCAGGTCTGTTTCGAGGCGTCGGTGGCGAAGCCGAACAGCAGGCCCCGCTTGGGGTCCAGGTGGAGCGCGCGGCGCGAGTAGCCGTAGTGGCGGACCATGTGGAGCTGGCTCTGGGCGCGGTCGTCCGTGAGCTCGCCGATGAAGACCTGGCCGTCGACGCAGGTGAAGGCGAAGTATTTGTAACTCTTGCGCATCACGGCGTTGAAGGGGCTGCAGGGGAGCGGCCATTCCTTGACGAGGCGCGGGCTCTTGGGGTCGTCGAGGTTGTAGAGGAAGAGCTTCGCGCCCTTTTCCAGGTCGGTGTAGTCCACCGAGACGAGCATGTCCTTATCGGCGACCGTGAGCGAGCGGCCCATGCGGGGAACCGGCACGGCATTCAGGCGGTTGCCGTCTTTGTCCAGAACCAGAACGGAGCCGGTATTATAGGTACGATCCATGTCGGCGTTGAGGACGTAGAAGAGCGCGCCGTCATCGGACGAGGCCACGTCGACCGGGCTGACGATCGCGGTGCCGAGGCTGGGGAACTTCTCTTCATGCCGGCATCCACCCGTGGCGGCAGAGGCGAGCACGGCGACGACGGCGAGACGGGCTAGGATGTTCATCATGTGGTCTTTGGTAAAGGTAAATCGTTACGGAGGCCTGGGACCGCGGCCATCATGTCACTGGCGCTTGGGGGGCGCAAAGGCTAATTTTCGCGCTCATTGAGCTGGAAGCGTCCCGCTCACGCTGCTATTAGGTTTCTGAATTTATACGCAAACTGAGTGAGGGTTAATCGATGGCATCTCTTAACCGCATCGTGATCATGGGCAATCTGGGCCAGGATCCCGAGCTCCGCTACACCCAGAGCCAGACGCCGGTCTGCACACTGAGCGTCGC
>JAYVWD010000162.1:0-6278 GCA_043786345.1 Pseudomonadota bacterium | reverse complement strand
AAGGCCCAGCGCGAAGGCGGGCGCGCGGAGGAGGCTGCGGGAAATCGGGTGCGACATCGGACGGTCCTTTGCTCGGGATGGTCCAGCTTGTGAGCGTCTTTTCGGCCTCGGTGGGCGAAAACTCGATGACACCTTATTTACTTCAATGATTTAAATTAGTTGCGGCACGGAGTTACCGCGCCGCAAGCAGCCGTCTGGAAATCGGGGCGGCGGATCGCCGCCGGCGGTCACTGTTTGCGGAACTTGCGCGAGGCGCCGGCCGTCACCGTCGCCCGCAACTCCGGCAGGTCGCCGCCGAAGTGCGAGGTCCGCGCCACGTCGATGACGGCCGGGTTCGCGGCGCGCGCCGCGGTGAATTCCTTCTTCCGTTTGAGCGAGTCGAGGTGCATCAGCGCGGCGGTCCCGAGGTCGAGGTAGCACTCGGCGGCCTGGAACGAGCGCGTTTCGTTCTGCTGCCAGTCGTGCCGGCCGCACACCGCGCCCTGGTTGAAGGCGTCGACCGTCGCCGCGTCGACCACGGTGATCGCGAGCGTCTCGTACGAATAGTCGAGCGCCAGGTCGGTCACCGGCGCGGCGAGCGGCGCCGCCGCGTAAGTCCCGAAGAGCTCGACCCGCGCCGCCTCGTGCCCGGTGTAGCAGTCGGTGTCGGTATAGGGCACGAGCCGGTGCGCGAAGCGTTGGTCGTGGAAGGAGAGCGTCTCCTGGAACGCCGCGCTCCTTCCGAAGCGGCCGAGCGCGCCCGTCAGACACGCGCTCGTCCAGTCGCCGGCCATCATCGCCGGCTCCAGCGCGACCACGGGCTCGGGCTCGCCCTCAGAGAGCGGCAGGGTGTCGGCGTCGACCGCGCAGCCGCCGTCGCGTTCCGTCAACGCGAATTCGAAGGGCTCCTGCTCGGGCGTCCCGGCGCCGGCAAAGGCGCTGCCGGTCAGGCGCAGCTTGCCGGGAGAGACCTCCTCCACGGTCAGGTCGAGCGCCGCCCCGCCGTCCCCGGCGGCGGTCAGCCCGGGCGCGCCGGTACCGGCCGCGGCGTACCGGGTGTGCTCGACGGCTTTGGCGGATTCGCCCGGCCCCAGGCCGCTCATGGTCACCCGCGAGGCGAGCTGGCCGGCGAGCGTGCCGGTGCCGGCGTCCTTCGCGAGCTTGTAGCCGAGGGTGTAGAGGTTGCGCGCCGTCAGGGTCTTCGCGTCGAGGTCGGCCGTCGTCTCGGTGACGCCCTCCACCGCCCAGCCGCGCACGCCCTCGGGCAGCTTGCCGCAGTCGCCCGCCGCCGTGTCGCAGCCGGCGAGCACGTGCGAGCGCAGCGCCATCGCGTCGCCGTTGCTGCCGCCGAGGAGCTCCGTCACGGAGTGGCCGGCCGTGGGCAGATCGATCGCCTCGAGGCGGCGGCCGACGGCGGCGAGCGCGGCCGGCGGCTTGGTGTCGACGACGCGCTGCCCGCAGAAGATGACGTCGGGCTTGAGCGTGCGCACCAGGTCGGCGCTCAAGCCGGCGACGCCGAGCGACCTGACGTAGTAAGCGCGCAGCCCCGCGACGGCGTCGGCGCAGCCCATCCCTTCGGCGAGGGTGAGGCCGTGGGCCGGCGGCGTGAGCGGCGCGGCGAGGCCGAGCAGGCCGACCGGCGTCGCGCAGGACTGCGGGCGGGCGCGCGCCGGCATGGTGCGCGCGGCGGCGGCGAGCAGCGCGCCGAGCTTCGCGAGCTTCGGCGCGAAGGCCTCGGCCCCGTCCGCGTTGACGAAGGCCCAGGGGGGCGCCGGTCCGTCCCCGCCCGCGCCGTCCCCGTCGTTTCCGCGCAGACACGCCGTCGCGCTCAGCAGGACCGGCACACAAACGCCTAAGAACCGCCGCGTACGCATGATAACCTCGGGGCGCGTGGCGTCGTCCGCCGCGCCAGATGGGTTTTTGGGGATGGCGGGAGGGCCGCGCACCGCCGGCGGCGCCAGGCCGCCGGATCCCCGGATCCAAGGGATTGAGATCTTGAGTTATTTTAGTGTCAACCAAGACGCGCTCCCGGGTCAATCCGCCGCCCCGCGGAAGGCGCTCGCGGGCGTCCTGGCGGCCCTCGCCCTCGCCGCGAGCGGCGCCGTGCTGTTCAAGCTCAAAGCCGAGACCTGGCGCGCGCCGGCGCCGGCCCGGCTCAGCTACTTCGAGCCGCATGCGGGCGGCTGCGCCTGGTACCGTCAGGCGATCGCCTCCGGGGACCGGGAGCAGCTCGCCGTCTTCCCGACCGACTGCGCCCGCGTGCGCGTCGCGTTCCCGCCGGCGCTCGATCACGCCGTCGTCGCCTTCGAGGCCGACTTCCGGGGCGAGGAGTCGCTCGACGCCCTGGTCTTCGACGTCGACCTGCGCCAGGGAAAGCCCGAGCGGATGCCGCTGCCCGAGCCGGGCGAGGCGCGCGCGTTCGCTTTCGACCAGACCGGGGCGCTCTATGCCTTCACGCTCGACTTCGAGGTCGAGGTGACCGAGGCCGACGCGGCCCTCACCTACCACGGAAGGACGTTTCCACGCTCGGCATTCCCCGACGGGACCGACGCCGTGGCGCTCGCGCTCGTCTGGGAAAACGGCCGCTGGACGCCGGTCGCATCGACGGCGACCCGGTGCTGCGCCGACCAGGCGCCCGGGGTGGAGGCGCTGCCCCTCTACCAGCGCCTGCGGGACGACCCGCAGCTCGCCTGGCTCCGCCGGGAGGCGCGCCACGTGCCGCCCGAGACCGTCCAGAAGACCCGGCTCGCCGCCCTCCCCGACTTCCCCTTCGGCTCGCGCGACCCGATCGAGGTCAGCAACTTCGGCCTCTATATCCTCGTGGCCGAAGCCGGCACCGGAATGCGGGCCACGGTGTACGACCGCGAGTCCTCGCAGCGCATGCTGTTCGCGCCGCACTCGGCCGGCGCCTCGTTCTGGCCCGACGACGGGCCCGCGTCCAGCCCCTAAATGGTGGAATAATTAATAAATTTAACGATATTTGCCCGTTCTTCCCAAGTTGACCGCAGCCCCGGGTCTGTGTTTCCATCTTCCGACCTACAAAAGGAGGCTTCAGCATGGGTGTTCTCGTCGGCCGTCAGGCTCCGGACTTCAAAGCAACCGCCGTCGTCAACGGCGACTTCAAGAAAATCTCGCTGAGCGACTACAAAGGCAAGTACGTCGTCCTCTTCTTCTACCCCCTGGACTTCACCTTCGTGTGCCCGACCGAGCTCCACACCTTCCAGGACAAGCTCGAGACGTTCAAGAAGCTCAACGTCGAAGTCATCGGCTGCTCGGTGGACAGCGAGCACACGCACGCGGCGTGGCTGCGCACCAAGCGCGAAGACGGCGGCATCGAGGGCATCCGCTACCCGATCATCGCCGACCTCAACAAGACGATCGCGCGCGACTACGACGTCCTCGTGCCCGACGCCGGCGTGGCGTACCGCGCGACGTTCCTGATCGACAAGGAAGGTAAGGTCCGCCACCAGACGGTCAACGACCTGCCGCTCGGCCGCAACATCGACGAGTTCGTCCGCTTGACCGAGGCGCTCCAGTTCACCGAAGAGCATGGCGAGGTATGCCCGGCCAACTGGAAAAAGGGCGACAAGGCGATGAAGGCCGACCAGTCCGGCCTCAAAGCCTACTTCAAGAAGTAAGCCGCTTTCGTCCCTTCGGGCGGACCCCAATTCGGGCTCCGCCCGCAACTTTTTCGCACCGGGAACGCCGATGTACGCCCTCGCCCTGGCCGCCGCCATACTGCTCAGCCCGAACCCGAAGGTGCACTTAAAGCGCGCCGACTGGGACCTTTCCCAGCTGCCCGAGCCGCGCTGCTACAAGGCCGACACCGGCGAGGCGATGCCCTGCGGCAAGGAGGGCGAGCCGAAGATCGCGCGCACCAACTGGCACGCGAAGGCGACCTATCTGCTCGAGGCCACCGACGACCAGAAGGGCGTGGCGCTCGCGGCGCCGGTCGAAAAGGGCCGCTACCTCACGGTGGCGGTCGACGGCGACCCGGTGAAGGACCTCAAGAAGGAGCAACTGGCGCAAACCGGCAGCGACGGCCAGGCGCAGGACCCGGCGCCGGCGCTCACCTGGAAGGTGAGCCTTACGAAGGGCAAGCCGCTCAAGCTCGTGCTCGAGTATGACTTCGGCGCCGACCCGACCGACGGCCTCTACGCCGGCTCGCATTACCCGGACGGCCAGGTGCTCTGGTTCGACACGCGCTCGCAGTCGCAGGCGCGCTATGACCCCGCGATGCCGTTTCCCGGCGAGGTCCTCCGCCAGAACTTGAGCGCCGCCTCGAGCTTCGGCGCGCCGGCGCCGGAAACCGTGCACGTGCGCGTCGGGGTCCCCAAAGGCCTGAGCGTGCTGAGCCTCGTCCCGAATGCCTCCGGGCTCGACTGCGTCGACGCGAATGCGCTGCATTTTCTCTGGAAAAACGGCGCGCCGGACGGGGACCTGGTGGTTACGTACCCGACCGGGCGGGACGGCACGCGTTTCGGCGGGAAGACGGCGTTCACGGCGGCTTATGAATACGAGGCGTGGAACGCGCTGCTCTCGGTGTTGCGCGACGCGCCGGGCGAGGCCGAGAAGCACCGCGTGCCGCTCGCCTGCGACTTAAAGGAGCAGCTCGGCGCGGCCCTGCCGAAGTACGCGGCCGAGGGGTGCGTCCCGAAGTGTCCGGACTGACAGGGATTGAGGCCGGCCTCGGTGTACACCAAAGCGGCCAAGGCAGTAGAATGGGACCAGATCCCCACACGGGTCCCAACCGAGGCCGGCCTTGAAGAACTACGTCGACATGCGAAGGCTCGAGCCTTGGCGCTCGCACCGTGCGATCGCCGGCAGCTGGGCCGGCATCGCCGCCATTTACGCCGCGCTCCATTACGCGCCGTCTATCTGGGCATATGTGCTGGCGGCGCCGTTGCTCGGCGCGTTTCAGAACCGACTTACGGCCCTCATCCACGAGGGGCAGCACCGCCTGCTGCACCATGACCCCAAGGTCAACGACCGCCTCTGCGGCTGGACCTGCGCCTTCCCGCTCGGGAACTTCTTCACCCTGAGCCGGAAGCTCCACAATCGGCACCATTCCGCCTTCGGCAAATACGACGATCCGAGCGTCCAGAACTATACGCTGAGCCGCGCGGCCTTCTTCCGTCGCGATTTCTTGCGCTCGCTGACCGGCGTGCATCTGTTCGGCGCCGCGCTCCGCGCCGTCGTCCGCAATCTCGCGCGGCCGGCGGCGGACCCGTTCGTCTTCGCGGGATCGCAAGAGCGGGCCTACTCCGAAAACGGCGAGGGCGACGACACCGTTCGGCGCGAATACCTCTACGCCATCGCGCTGCAGCTGGTCTTCATCGGCCTCTCGGTCCGGTCGGGCGACTACTTCGCCTACCCGCTCTGGCTGTGGGCGCGCCTCAGCTTCTGCAATACCTTCAACATCATCCGCCTCTTCACCGAGCACCATTCGCCGGCTGACGACCGGACCCCGATCCTCGTCAACGTGCGCGCGGGAGCGCTCGAGCGGTTCCTGATCTCGCCGCTCAACTTCCACCATCATGGCTCGCACCACCTCGCGACCTACCTGCCTTACTATCAGCTCCCGGAGTTGACGCGCCGAATCGTCGCCGAGGACGAGGCCCCGCCCTTTCAATGGAAAGAGGGCTATTTCGCGTATGCCGTCGTCCCGATGCTCAGGGGCGCGCGACCGGAACGCGGGAAGATGGCGTCGTAGGGCCGCTCAAACCGGCCCGAGCTTCTTGTGGGGCAGCGGCGGCAATTCGACCACGACCGCGTCGCCGGGCCGCACCTCGCCGTCGACGAGGACGATCGCCATGATGCCGGCCTTGCGGACGAGGTTGCCCTCGGCGTCGCGCGACAGGGTCGCCTTCATCAGGCCGTCCTGGATGGCGTCGAGCTGAGTGCACGGACCTCGCAAGCCGGTGACCTCGATGACGGCGGCCTTGCCGAGTCGGAGCACGGTGCCGACCGGCAACGCGAGCAGGTCGATCCCGCGCGTCGTGATGTTCTCCCCCATCTGACCCGCGGCGATGCGGAAACCGCTGGCGGCTAGCTCGGCGTGGAATTCGGACTGCATCAGGTGGACTTGCCGCAGGTTGGGGCGCATCGGGTCGCGGGCCGCGATGTAGCGATGCTTGACCGTCGTGCCGAGGTGCGCATCGCCCTCGACCCCGAGGCCCGCCAGAAGGCGGATGCTCGGCTCGTTCGGCTTGGCCATGGTATGACCCGCACTGCGGCTCACCGCCATCACGATTGCGCCCATCGCCCGGACTCCTCCCGATGTTCAACGCATGACAGGA
>JAYVWD010000161.1:0-1995 GCA_043786345.1 Pseudomonadota bacterium | reverse complement strand
GGCCGCGCTTACAAGCAGAGCCTCTACATGATCTTCGCGCTCGAGCGGCTACACGGCGACGACGCGCTCCGCCAGCTCGCGGGCAACGTTGGCGTCGCGACGGACACGAGCTCGGACGGGGTGCTCAAGCCGCTCGGCATTCCGTTCGAGACACTGCAAAAGCGCGCCGCCGACCTGTGGGGCGAGCGGACCGTGCTCGGAGCGCCGCCGGCACGGTGATCACCGCATAACAGTTTGATTTTAAAACCGTATCGAGACCCGCCAATTCGACTCGTTGACTTCCTGGCTAGGCGATGCAAATAGTGCTCGCCATAAATCGCCAATCAATGCGAATCCCTCTATGGGATGCGCCCGTAGACAGAGTGGTTCACGGTGAAACGGACTCCGGGGATTTCTGGTCCGCGGCCGCTCTCTTCTAGAGCGCGTCCCAAAATCCCTGGAGGTCCGGCGGCAGCGCCGACTCGACCAGCTCGCGCCGGCCCGTGCCGGGGTGCGTGAACTCCATCGCGCAGGCGTGCAGGCAGAGGCGCGGAAAGCCGGTGCGCGCCGTGACGTTGTCGGTCTGCCCGCGCTCGAAATACTCGAGAAACACCGCCTCGTCCGGGTGGTAGAGCTTGTCGCCGAAGAGGACGTGGCCGTAGTGCGCGGAATGGATCCGGATCTGGTTGGTGCGGCCGGTGACCGGGCGGGCGTGGAGCAGGCAGGCGTCGGCCTTCGCGCCGCGCACGGAAAAATGCGTCAGCGCGGGCTGCCCATCGGGCACCACCCACTTCTTGATGCGGATCTGGCTCTCGGCCAAGTCGCCGATGGGACCGCTGGAGGTCCAGCCGTCCGCCGCCGGCGCGCCGCGCGCGATGGCGAGGTACTGTTTGCGCATCTCGCGGCGCGCCAGGCCGGCGGCGAGCCGGGCGCGCAGGTCGGGCGTCGCGGCGCAGAGCACGATGCCGCTCGTCTCGCGGTCGAGGCGGTGGACGGCGGCCCATTCGCGGCCGGCCAGGGCGCCGATGAGCTCGTGGAAGGTGTTCTTCTTGTAGGGGCCGCTCTCATGCATCGGCAGGTTGCCCGGCTTGAAGGCGGCCATGACGCCGGCCTCCTCCCAGAGCACGGCGACGCCCCGGTCGACCGCCGGCTCCTGCGTCAGCGGCGCCCACATGGTGACGCGGTCCCCGGATTTCAAGCGGGCGGCGACCTTGAGGCGCCCGCCGTTGACGAGCACGTCGCCGGATTCGATGCGCTTTTGCCAGCCGGCGCGCGACAGGAAGGGGTATTCACGGGCCAAAAACGCGTCGACGCGCCCGCCCGCGAGGGTCGTCGGAACGGGTCCGCCCAGGCTGCGATGCACGCCGTCGTCATCAGTGGTTTCGATTTGGTCCATGGGATATAAGGGGCCCTGGTGCTGCCACCTTATCCTCCGCGGGGCGCATGGAAATCAAGATCATAAGCGATAACCGCAAGGCCTTCTTCGAGTACATCATCGGCGAGAAGTTCGAGGCCGGCCTCGTCCTCACCGGCAGTGAGGTCAAAGCGGCGCGCACCGGCATGGTCAACCTGACCGACGGCTGGGTCGAGATCGACCGCAACGGCGAGGCCTTCCTCGTCGACGTCCACATCTCCAAGTACAGTCACGGATCCTACGCGAATCACGAAGAAAAACGCCGCCGGAAGCTCCTGCTCAAGCGCAAGGAGATCGCCAAGATCGAGGAGAAGATCGCCGAGAAGGGCCTGACCGTCGTCGCCCTCAAGCTCTACTTCAAGGACTCGTACATCAAGGTCGAGATCGGCATCGCGAAGGGCAAAAAGCTCCACGACAAGCGCGCCTCGACCAAAGAACGCGACGCGAACCGCGAGATCAGCCGGACGATGCGGCGCGGCTCCAGCGGGATTTCTTGAGTCAGATCCCGTCTTTGTAGTCCCGGAGGAGCTTGAGGCAGTGCCGCGCCAGCGGCTTCGCCCGGCTGCCTAAGCGGTCGATCTCGGCGGCCGCGCTCTCGGGGC
>JAYVWD010000160.1:0-18318 GCA_043786345.1 Pseudomonadota bacterium | reverse complement strand
AACGGCAAGGGATCCTCGAAAGACAGCGCCCTATGCTCGGCCCTCGGCGAATACATCGAACGCATATCCTGCAACTACTTCTACAACGGCCATTTCCTGGGCGAAGACATCGGCAAGCGTGACTTCGTTCACTATCCGGACGAGCTGTGGTTCAAGCCAGGTCCCAGGGACGCCTTGCCGAAAGGCCTCTTGGATGAAGCCTGCCTGAAGCTTTACAATCCCGACAAAGAATTGAAAGCGTCCCATCTGCTCGACACGAACTCCGGCCGGACCGACCGGGGGATCTGCGCCCTGCCCTTCGTTCGCCAGTCGGACCGGAAGACCGTGTATTTTCCCGTCAGCCTCGTCGGGAATCTGTTCGTCAGCAACGGCATGAGCGCCGGAAACACGCTCGCTGAAGCCCAAGTTCAATGCCTGTCCGAGATCTTTGAACGCGCCGTCAAAAAGCGGATCATCGCCGAAGAGATCGCGCTGCCCGATGTCCCGAAATCCATCCTGGACAAGTATCCAAAGATCCTCGCCGGCCTCAAGGAGCTGGAAGCCAAGGGCTTTCCCGTCCTGGTGAAGGACGCGTCCTTAGGCGGAAAATATCCGGTCATGTGCGTTACGCTGATGAACCCGCGTACTGGCGGGGTCTTTGCGTCGTTCGGCGCTCATCCGAAGTTCGAGGTCGCACTCGAGCGGAGCCTTACGGAGCTGCTGCAGGGGCGGAGCTTTGAGGGCTTGAATGATGTGTCCCTCCCGACGTTCAACAGCCTCGCGGTCGCCGAGACGAATAACGTCGTCGAGCACTTCATCGATTCGACGGGCGTGATCTCGTGGAAGTTCTTCAGTGAAAAGCATGACTACGAGTTCTCTGCCTGGGACTTTTCGGGGACGACGAACGAGGAAAACGCCTACCTCATGGGGATCCTCGAGGCGCTGAACAAGGAAGTCTACATCGCCGTCTATGACTATTTTGGCAGCAAAGCGTGCCGTATTCTGGTGCCTGGCTACTCGGAAATCTATCCGACGGACGACTTGATCTGGGACAACACCAACAAGGCGCTGCCCTTCAGGTCCGACATTTTGAACCTCCATTCGCTGGATGATGCGGAGCTTCTGGATCTGGTCGGGAGGCTGGAAGAGAGCCAGCTGGATAACCTCACCCTGATCTCGGAGCTCATCGGCGTCGAATTCGACGAAAACACCGCCTGGGGCCAGCTCAACGTCGGAGAGCTGAAACTTTTGAGCTATCTGGCGCTCGAGAGGCTCGAAGAGGCGAAGGGTCAAGTCGAAGAATTCCTGGCCTTCAACGACAATACGATGGCCCGAAAATTGTTCTATCAAGCGCTCGACGCCGTGCTGACGATTTCTCTGAATGACGAGCTTTCCCTCAAGGACTACCTCCCGAATCTGACGAAACTGTTTGGACCGGACACCATGCGAGACGTCGTGGGCTCGGTGGCGGGCGACATCAGATTTTACGGCCTGACAAGGACCAGCATGAAGCTTGAAGGCCTGGATAAGCACCTGAAGTTGATTGAGAGCTACGAAAAGCTCCATAAAGCCAGGAAGCTGCACATGGAGCGCGACAAACGCTCTTCTGCTGCGAGCAGCGCTCTTTGAATTCCGCCGGCTCTGACCGCCAAGCGGCCACCGACAAGCGCGACGTCATGTCGGAAGAAGCCCGAGTTTTTGAAGCTCAATCCCAACGGCAAAGTCCCGTTGATCGTCCATGACGACGTGCCGATCTTCGAGTCGGCAGCGATCACGATGTACCTCGGCGAGCAGTTCGGCGTCGAAAAGAAGCTCTACCCGGCGCCCGGCCCGAGGCGCGGCGAAGCCATGAAGTGGATCGTGTGGACGAACGTGACGCTCGGCGACTCCGTCTATAATTGGTGCCGGAACACCATGGAATGGTTGCCCGCCGATCACCGCAACGCCAAAGCCGGCGAGGCCGCCCTGAATGAGATCGCCGCCAATCTCGGCATTCTCGACCAGGCGCTCGCCGGCAAGCAGTTCCTTTTGGGGGACTACACGTTGGCGGACGCCCACGTGAACTCGCTGCTCGACTGGCTGCGCCAGATGAAGGTCGATTTCACGCCGTTCAGCCACCTTAGCGCCTGGTCCAAGCGCTGCAGCGCGCGGCCGGCATACGCGAAAGTCATGTCCGGCGAGTGATCGCCCGAGGGGCGCCCTTGTCCGGGCCGCTCTCGCCGCCGGTCAGACCGGCGGCGCCGCCCGATGAGCGCCCTGAGGCCCCCCGGCCACGTCCCCGGGTTTGGTCGTGCCACCGAAGTCCACGTTATACGCCTGAAAATCGCCGAGCATGAACGGCACGTTGGTCTTGCCGAGGACGTGCGCGCCGCCCCCTTCAAACGCCGGACGAGCTCGGAGTCCGCGGTGGCGACGTTGTCCCGGCGACGTTGCGGTCCTCTTCGACGGTCATCGGGAGCCCGTGCAGCGGACCTAAGTGGGCTTGGCGTTGAAGGAATCAACGCCGAATGATCGGCAATTGGAAAGCATTCCTTGACAAGATCGCGCCATCTCGCTCATTTTCAATGAAACACCAAAACGAGATCCACCCATGCGTCGATACCCCCTGTGCTGCGCTGCGGCGCTCGCGATTCTGGCGGGTTGCAAGTCGCCCGGCGGATCCTCCCAGCTGCGCGACGCCGAGCCCGTGACCCCCGACGCGGCCGCGGCCGGGGCCGTCGAGGACGACGCGGCACTGCCCGGCATGGCGCCCTCGATCGGCCTCGCGCCGATCCTCGAGCGCGCGAAGCAGCGCGCCTATTGGCCGGGGCTCGACGGCGACTGGCGGACGGCGGCCGGCGCCGGGACGACCATGGCCTCGGCCGACTGCCAGGACTTCGCCCGGTTCATCTTCCCGGCGGCGAATGCGGACGAGGTGACGGCCAAGGCCCAGGGCATCAAGGTCGGGAAGCTCAAGGAGGCCGACCAGGCCCTGCGCACCGACGGGGCCATCGTCGTCAAGGGCGGCGAGGTCGTCTGGGAACAGTACGCCGGCGGCTACGAGAACCACCCGGAAAGGCTCCACCCGATGTGGTCGGCCTCGAAGAGCTTCACCACGGCGCTCGCCGGCGCCGTCGCCCAGCTGAGCGACCGGGCGGCCCTCGGCGAGTCGATTCCCGGCGCCAAAGTCCTCAAGAACGGCAAGGCCTTCGGCCTCAAGACCCCGCTCGGCGATCTGCTCGATGCCGGGGCGCTCAACCCCGATCCGCGCTTCGCCCAGCTGACGGTCGGGCAGCTCCTCGACATGTCCCCGAACCTTCGCTGGCTCGAGACCTATGAGGCCGACGTGCGGACCTCGAACGTGGCGCGCATGCTCTGGCTCGAAGGCACCGGCGACATGACCGCATACGCGGCCAAGCAGCCGTTCGGCCCCGAGGGCGTCGGCCAGAAGTTCAACTACAGCAGCGGCAACGCCGTCATGGTGATGCACGCGCTCAAGGACCTCTACGGCAGCGACTACGACCATATGCCTTGGCAGGTGCTGTTCGACCGCATCGGCATGAAGTCGGTCGTCTTCGAACGCGACCAGAAGGGTGTCTTCGTCGGCTCGTCCTACGTGCACACGACGCTGCGCGACATGGCGAAGCTCGGCTACCTCTACCTGAACGGCGGCTACTACGGTAAAGAGCAGGTGTTGCAGCCCGACTTCTTCCGCGCCGCCCGCCAGCTGTCGCCATCGATGATCGCGGCCGGGACGACGGAGGAAAACATCGAGGAAGAGGGCAGCTACTACAGCCTCGGCTGGTGGATCAACCCCGACCCGAAGGACCTGCAGAGCGTGCGGGCCGTAAAGCGCCCTGGAAAGTTTTTCCCGAACTCGCCGGGCGACGTCATCTTCGCGGCCGGCCACTACGGGCAGATCATCCTGATCTTTCCGAAGGAGGACCTGCTCGTCGTGCGCATGTCGCACGACGCCGAGTACTTCTCGAAGCTCGACAACATGATGAGCAAAGCGCGGCGCTGCTTCGTCGGAAACTAACGGCCCCCTCTTTGGAGACGACGATGTCCTTCGCAAAAGCCCTGATCGCCGCCGCAACCATGGTCCTCGTCGCGGCGCCGACAGCCCGCGCCGTCCACGGGATCAACCTCAAGGACGCGATGAAGACCGTCGAGACGACGAAGTACATCTTCGAGTCCGGCCTCTTCAACGCGATCTTCGCCAAAGAGATCTGCTCATGCCTCTACGTCGACAAGCAGACGATGGCCGATTGCAAGGCGAACGACAATCTGCCGAGCATCGCCCACTCGGTAGTGACCGTGACCGCGTCGGTCGCCTACGACGATCCCGACACGACCAAGGTGCGGACCGTGACGTCGAAGTTCAACCTCGCCGCGAAGACCGTCGCCGGCGCGCTCATCAAACTCGGGCCGCCGGCCTCGGCGCGCTACGTCGGCCCGGAGTTCGGCTGCGTGATGACCTCGCCGGCGCCCGCCGAGCACTGAAGGCCACGGGGGTCTTACGCCCGTGCGGCCCTCAGGGCGCTTTCTCGAATACCTGGATCCGCGCGACGAAACCGCCCATGTCGACGCTCTGCTCTCTGGTTATGGTTAGTTTTGCCGTCAGGGCCGCCGCCCGCGACTCCTCCGGCGCCGGCGAGACCAGGACGACCCTGCCTCCCGGGGCGAGCAGGTTCTGCGCGCGCCGGATCAGCGCCGCGACCAACCCCTCCGCCTCGCCCTTGCTCACCCGGCGGCCGAGCGGCGGATTGGAGAGGATGAGCGTCGGCCTGGCGCTGAGCAGGACCGTGAGGCAATCGCCCAAGGTCAAGGTCGCGCGGTCGCCGAGGCCCGCCGCGGCGAGATTGGCCCGCGCCGCGACGAGCGCCTCCGGCGCCAGGTCCGTACCGATCAAAGCCTTGAAGGGCCCGAGCTGCGCGCGCTCGATCAGCTCGTTGCCCGCGCCGCAGAAGGGGTCCCAGACGACGTCGTCCGCCCGCGCGCCGCCGAGCCGGGCGAGCGCCGCCGCCAACGGGGCGTGCGAGGACGCGGGCACCAGCGCCGTCCGGTAGGTGAACCGCGGGTCGGTCAAACGTTTCGGAAGAAGCTCGAGCGTCTTCGTCGGCCCGTCGAGCCGGAGCTCCCAGGTGCTTTTCGTCGGGTCGTTCCGCAGCGCGGGACACGCCGCCGCGATGCGCGCCGCGAGGGCCCATCGCTCGGCGTCGGTGCCGAGGTCCAAGCGGTAGCGGATCGGCCCGCGCGTCAACTGGGTGAGGAGCGCCACCGTCGCCGGGGCGGTCAAAAAGCGGAACGGGTCGCCGTCGGGAAAGGCGAGCGCCACCTCGTCGAAGCAACGCGCCCCGAACGCCGCCGCGAGCGGCAGCGTCCACCGGGCCACCACGCGGCCGTCGGCGGCCTTCGTCGCCCGAACGCCGAGTGCCGCCAGCTCCTCGATCACGAAGCCTTCGAGGCCGCGGCGGCAGTGAAAATGCAGCGTCAACGGCGCCATGGGCGCCAAATCCCCGACGACCTCCGACACCGCCACGCGCCCGGCGCGCCGCGCCAGGATGACCTTCGCTTGCGCGGTCAGGCGCCCGAGCTCCGGATCGTCGCCCACATCGAGCCCCTCGAGCGCCGCGACCGTGGCCGCCGCGCCGACCTTGCCGAGGGTCCGCACGAGCGCCCGCCGCTGCTCGGGCCGCGCCGCGCCGAGCTTCGCGAGCAGGGCCTGCTCGACCGCGAGGTCGCCCTCGAAGTGGCCGAGCGCGTTGATCGCGGCGTTCGACGCCTTGAGGTCCTCGTCGGCGACGTGCGCGAGCAGCAGCTCCCGGAGCTGAACGGGGTCTGTGCCCTCGAGGCGCGCCAGCAGCGCGACGAGGCGCGCCCGGAGCGGCCGCAGCGCGGCGGGCAGCATCGCGGCGCCCGCGGCATAGATCAGGTCCGCCGGCCCGCGCAAGAGGGCGCGCTCGACCTCCTTCGCGTCGTTCTCGTCGGCGAGCGCGCCGAGGAGTCCGAGGAGGGGCGCCACGTCGCGGCGCCCGGGAGTGAAACTGCGGTCCTTCGCGACCTCTAAGAGCGGGCGTTCGGTCAAGATTTCCGGCTTTCGCGTTTGGGGGACAGGGCCGCGGCGACTAAGTTCCGCGGCACTTTGGGCGAAGGGACCGGCCCCTGGAACCACGAGCGGACGTCGAGATCCAAGCCGATGCTGTGCATATAGTTGTAGAGCGCCTTCTTCAGGCCCACGCCGAGGGTGTCGTGGTCGGTGCCGACCGGATCGGTGAAATCCAGGTCATTCTGGGCGAAGGTGGACGGCGGGCGCGGCAGGATCTCGATACCGAACCTCTCCGGCTCGCGCCCGATCGGGCTGTGCACGGTCGCCGCGAAGCGGTGCCAGTAGGCCGACTGGATGCAGCCTTGGGCGAAGAGCTGGCGGACGCGCTCGAGGGCGTCGATCGTCTCCTGCTCGGTCTGGGTCGGGAAGCCATACATCAGGTAGGCGTGCACCAGGATGCCGGCCTCCGAGAACGCGTGCGTCACCCGCGCCACCTGGTCGACGGTGACGCCCTTGTTCATCAGCGCCAGCAGGCGGTCGGAGGCGACCTCGAGGCCGCCGCTCACGGCGATGCAGCCGGAGTCCCGCAGCCGCTGCGCCAGGGCCGGCGTGAAGGTGCGCTCGAAGCGGACGTTGCCCCACCAGGTGATCGTCACGCCGCGCTCGATGAGGCGGGTCGCTAGCGCGAACAGAATCTTGGGGGGCGCGGCTTCGTCGACGAAATGAAAGCCGGTCTCGCCGGTCTCGCGCACGAGCGCCTCGATCTTGTCGACGATGCTGTCGGCGGCCTGCTCTTCGTAGCGGCTGATGTAGTCGAGCGTCACGTCGCAGAAGTTGCACTTTTTCCAGTAGCAGCCGTGCGCGAGGGTCAGCTTGTTCCAGCGGCCGTCCGACCAGATGCGGTGCATCGGGTTCAGCATCTCGCACAGGGACAGGTAAGAGCCCGTCGGCAGGCCGTCGTAGGTGGGCGTGCCGGCGTCGCGGAACGGGATGTCGTGCAGGGTCTTGTTGCTCTTCAGCACGACCCGGCCCTCTTCCCGGACGAAGGTGCGGAGCAGATCGCCCCGCCCGGTCCTGCCCGCCAGGTGGTCGAGCAGACGCAGGATCGGCCCCTCACCGTCGTCGAGCGTCACGAAATCCACGTAGTCGAAGAGCCGCGCCTCGGAGAGCTCGCGCAGCTCGGTGTTCACGTAGCCGCCGCCGAGGAGGACGTGGGTCGCCGGCGCGATCCGTTTGATCGTCCGCGCCATGCGCAGGGCGCCGTAGACGTTGCCGGGGAAGGGCACGGTCAGGCCGAAGACGTCCGGCGCGTGCTTTTTGACCAGCGCCTCGGTGATCTCGTCGAGGTAGCGGTCGACCAGGGTCGGGCTCGGGGACTCTAAATTCTCGCGCAGGGGCGCGAAGCTCGGCGCGCTCGCGGCCAGCCGCTCCCCGTAGCGCGACAGCTCGAAGCGCGGGTCGATCCCCTGCTGGATGACGTCGGCCAGGTCGTCGACATAGAGCGTCGCGAAGTAGCGGGCGCGGTCGGTGGTGCCGAGCGAGCCGAACGCCCAGCCGAGCGGGTCTTCGCCCGGCTCGCCCGTACCGAACTGCTCGAGTGCCGCGAAGCGCGGCCCTTCCGGCAGGAAACCGCCCGGCGCGATGCGCAGGGCCAGGCTCGGGTCGCGGCCCTGGAGAAAGCGCACGACCGGCTCGACCGTCCGGATGTATTCGTCCGCGCGAGCCAGGAAGTGCGAGACGGAGCGCGAGGCGAAGGCGCCGCCGCCCTTCTTGCCTGTGGGCGCCGTGCGGGACGCGAACCGGGCCTCGAGCTCGGCGCGCACCGCCGTGAGCCCCGGCCGGGACAGCAGCGCGAGCACCAGCTCCAGCGCCGGATCGGCCTGATGGGCGTCGAACCCGCGGCCACGCAAAAACCCCGTAAGGTACGCCGTCGCCGGGTACGGGGTATTGAGTTGGGTCATGGGGGGCGTGGCTAGGAGGATGCGCATGGCGCCCCGCTCATACCCTAACTTGCGGCATAAGTCGAGATTCTCACAAGCAAATCAGCGATTTCACAGAGGTTTTATAAGTGGTTATGGTTAGTGCTCCGTCGGTGGACCCCATCAAATCCTTGGCGGAACGGTCGATAACCCAAGGGGACCTCCGCTCCTCCGCGGCCCGGGGTCCTATCTGAGTCGCTCAATGGGAAGGGTTTTATGACGACGCGCTCCGCACCGCCCGCGCTCCGCTGGTGGCTCTTGCTGAACCTGCTGCTCACCGGCTCGGCCACCGTCGTGCTCGCTGACCTCGGCGCCTTTCACCAGCTCGGCTTGAGCCGGACGCGCCCCTTCGTCGCCGCGGCGCGCTCCTTCGCCGCGATTCCCAAGAACGTCCAGACCATGGGCGCCGCCTCCGTGCGCAGCGGCGCGGAAGAGCTCGCCCAGATGGCGGAGCACTCCGAGCTCGTCCCGATCGGCACGCTGACGGCGCTCGTCCTGCTCAACCTGCTCGGCCTCGCGACCCTGGCGCCGCTCGCCTTCGCCGGCCTCGGCAATCGGCGCGCGCGCGCGCGTGACGCCGGGTCCCACGCCGCCATGCCCGTCGTCGGGATGCCGGCCGACGGGCGGTCCGCGCGCGACGAGCTCGCCGCGACCCCGGCCCCGGCGCCGACGCCGGCCCTTTCCCGGGGCCTCGCGCAAACCGCCCACGCCATTCAGGAAGCGGCCATCCGCCTCGGCGAGGCCCTCGGCGCGCCGTCGACCCGCTCGCAGGGTTCCGGCTCCAGGTCCGACCCCCTCGCCGAGCTGGCGCTCGACGGCGTAAACCAGGCGAGCGCCGCCGGCCAGGAGGTGGCCGTCGACCTGGCCGCCCTCGAGGCGAACCTCAACGAGACCTCGCGCAAAGTCGCCGGAATGACGCGCCAGGCGCAGGACTACGCGCACGCCTCGGCCGCCGCCCGCGCCGACTGGAGCGGCGCCGCGACGCAGCTCACCGACGTCCGCGGCAACTACGACCGCCTGGCCGACCTGGGCCGCGCGCTCAAGAAGTCCGCCAACGCGATGCTCGGTCGCATCAAGGACACCGTCAAGCTCGAGGGTGCGCTGCAGTCCAAGGCCCAGTCGATCAGCTCGCACCTCGACGAGCTGCAGGAGCAGTCCAAGGCCGGCGACCTGCTCCTCAATGAAATGCACGGCTCGATCAAGACCTGCAGCGCCGACGTGACGCGCGCCTCCTCCCTCGTCGCGAAGCTCTCGACGCGGGCAAAAGAGATCGTCAACATCATCGGCGTCATCGACGACATCGCCGAGCAGACGAACCTGCTCGCGCTCAATGCCTCGATCGAGGCCGCGCGCGCCGGCGAGCAGGGTCAGGGCTTCGCCGTCGTCGCCGACGAGGTCCGGAAACTCGCCGCCCGCTCCAGCACGGCGACGCGCTCCATCACCGGCCTCCTCGTCACCATCCAGAACGAGGCCGAGCTGGCCTCGACCTGCCTCACCAAGGGCAACAAGTCGGTGGACGGCGCGACCCATTCCCTCGCCCGCTTCGGCGACCGCTACACCGTGACCCTCCAGCGCTCGCACAAGGGCATCGAGGAGCTCTCGCAGCTCATGCGCGATTTCGACGGCCTCCTCGCCTCGTTTAGCGTCGTCCAGAAGGAAGGCGGCGTCATCGCCAACACCGTCGACGACATCAACGAGCTTCGCCAGCGCGGCGGCGAGCAGGTGAGCGACCTGACCGCCACGATCCGCCAGGCCATGGCGCACGCCGAGCGCACGTCGCGGGTACTGCGCCGCCAGGCCTTCGAGCTGGCGCACACCGAATCCCTGCTGCTGCTCGGCTGCACCGACCTGACCCAGCTCCGCACCCGCGCCGCCCACAGCGCCACGGCCGCGGCAGGCCTTAAGACCGCCGTAAAGGCGGCGAGCCTCCGCATCACCGAACAGCCCTGGGACGACGGCTCGGTGCGCGCGGCGGACGCGCACAAGTATCTGACCTTCATCAAGAGTTCGGCGGACCACCTCGCCTCCGGCGAGGCTCCGGCCGACACGACAAACGGAGGCGAGCTCGTGCTGGACGAGCGCGCCGGCGACGAGAAACGGGCGGTCTAAAGGCGTGGCGTTCACGATCAAAGACAAGGGACTGCAGGCGACGCTCGAGCGAAACCTCGCTAAGGCGCAGCGGTCCAATTCCGATTCCCTCGAGAAGCTGAGCTCCGGGACGGTCTTTACGCGCAACGACCCCCAGCCAGCCGAGCGGGCGCTGGCGGAGGGGCTGGAGTTCAAGCTCCGGAGCCTGTCGTCGTCGAAAAACAACGTCAACTCCGCCGTGAACCTGCTGCAGACCGCCGAGTCGAGCCTCTCCGAGCTCTCGAACATGATCCTCCGTATGAAGGAGATCAACATCGCCGGGGCGACGACGACGGTGAGCGACAAGGAGCGCCGCTACCTCTTCGTCGAATACCAGGCGCTACATGACGAGATCAACCGCATCGCGCTCAGCACCGAGTTCAACGGCATCCCGCTGCTCAACGGCGACGACTCGCGCGCGCCCGAGCAGCTCGTCTTCCGCGTCGGCGACCCGATGAGCGCCGACACCAGCGGCGACGGCTCCGGCGCCGTGAGCGCCGAAGCCGACATCAACACGATCCGTTTCTCGGGCCTAAAGAGCATCGTCTCGACCACGGCCGGCCTCGGGCTTAAAAGCGCAATGGACCTGCTCGGGGCCGCGCTCGGCGACTCCGACGGCCTGTCGCTCGCCGACGTCGAGGACCTGATGACCCCCGACGACGGCGACTTCGCCTCGACCTACGACCAGGCGCTCAACACGATCTCGACCCAGCGTTCGGTGCTCGGCGGCCTGCAGTCGCGGCTCCAGCGCACGACCGACTTCCTCGACGTCTACACGGAAAACATCGCGGCGGCGAAGTCGAGCATCTCGGACGTCGATTACGCCAAGGAGTCGAGCAAGCTCCTCGAGTCTCGCGTGCTGATGCAGGCGGGGACCGCCGTCCTGGCGCAGGGCAACATCAACGCGAATCTGGCGCTGACTCTGCTCAAAGAGATTTAGGCCGGCGGCGGCGGCCTGAGCTTCACCTGCCAGGCCCGCGCCAGCTCGGTGATCCGCCCCGGCGTCAGGGCGTGGAGCTCGCTCAGGTCGCGCGACCTAAAGGCCCAGGCGCCCGCGTCCCCCTGGGGGAGCTGCGGCGAAAAACCCAGTCGTTCCAGGGTATCCCGCGCCGCCGCTGCCAGCGCGGCGAGCGCCCCGTCGCCGGCGAGCAGCGGCATCAGCGCCGTCCGCAGGTAGGCGCGCGCCATCCCGTGGCGGTTGTGGAATTTGCGGGTGAGGTCGAACAGCGCGCCGGGCGGGATCACGCCGTGCGCGATCAGGAGCAGCGCCGCCTGATAGAAGTTGTCGAAGGTCTGCACCGGATCCGTGAGGGGGTCCATGCGCACGAAGTTGTAGCCGGGGACGTTGCGGATCAGGATGACGTCGACCGCCGCGCCCTCCGGAATCTCGACCTCGCGCAGCAGGTCCTCCGCCACCGCCGCCTCGATGCCGGCGGCCTCGAGGTAGGCCTTGTAGCCGGCCGCGCCGAGGCGCCCGTCGAGCAGCATCTTGATGCCCACGTAGATGAAAGCGTCGGACTCCGCGTTGTCGCCGATCATGCAAAAACGCGCGCCGGCGCCCGCCGCCATGATCAGGCGCAGAATCGCCAACGACTTGTAGGCGACGTGCTGGCGCAGCAGGTCCATGCGCCGCATGCGGATGTTGTAGGCCTGGTCCTTGAAGGTGTCGGAGGACCAGTCGAGGCCGTCGAGCATCAGCTTCTCTTCCAGGACCGCCCGCAGCTGGGGCGGCGACGAGGACACGAAGTGGAGCGGCCGCGGCCAGGTTCCGGCGGCGGCGCCGGGCGGCTGGGGCGCCGCGACGTCGCCCCAGCGCGAGGCGAGCAGGACGTCGGAGGCCCCCGTCACGGTGACCTTGTCGGCGGCCGCCTCGAAGGCGATCCGGGCCATGCGGACCAGGCTCTCGAACTCGGTCTCGAGGTAGGTTTTATCGATGTCGCAGACGATATGGCGCTGGCCCGCGACCAGGGCCTGGGGCTCGCGCCGGCGCGAGTTGATGAGCCGGCCGACCCGGTAATCGTCGCTCCCGCCACCGCGCGTGAAGCTCTTTAAGATGGCACTCCAGGCCACGCGTCGCACCCTTACGGTTTTCGGCTTTTCTCGCTGGCGACCCTACGGGTATGCTGCATGGAAACCCAACGCCCAAGCCGCGAAAAACGCCCGTCTCCCCAACTTTGGAGAGGATATCACATGGAAGCTGGCAATGTCCGTACGTGCGCCTATTGCAAGAAGGACAAGGCCTGGCTCTATTCGGGCAAGAAGCTCAAAGACGGCTCCAAGGTCTACGTCGATGAGCTCGAGGCACGCTGGTCCGGCCGGCGCTGCCCCGACTGCGAGCGCTCACGGGTCTATGCGGCCGTCCGCTGCGACAGCTTCGAACGCGACATCATCCTGAAACAGCTCGAGGAGAGCGGCTTCGAGGTCACCTCGCGGACGCTGCCCCTCAAAGCGGCTAAGGACGGCGTGACCTATACGGTCGGCGTGAAACGCGCCTGCACCGAAAACGGGCGAATCGTCCTCGAAACGCCGGTGGAACCCGGACACGAGCTCGTGGCCCTGGTGTTCGAGTCCGTCCGCATCCTGACGATCGACCAGCTGGCGCGCCTGGGCGGCGCGGTCTCGGTGCGCGGCGACGAGGGCGCGGCCGTGCTCGCGCCCGACACCGCCGCCGCCGCCGCCGCCGCGCAGCCCGCCGCGGCGCCTTAACGCAGGATCGTGTCCTTTTTCCCGAAGCGCTCGTTGGGCTCGGGGTAGTCGATGTTGTAGTGGATGCCGCGGGACTCCTTCCGCGCCATCGCGCACCGCACCGTCAACAGCGCGATGAGGGCCAGGTTCCGGACCTCGAGCAGGCTGTCGGTCACCTGGTTGTCCCAGTAATACATATCGAGTTCGGCACGCAGGGCGGTGACGCGCGCCAGGGCGCGTTTGAGCCGCATGTCGCTCCGGACGATGCCGACATAGTGCCACATCAGCCGCCGGATCTCGTCCCAGGTATGGGACAGGAGCGTCATCTCGTCGGCCGGCGTGGCATTGCCCTGGTTCCAGGACGGGATGTCCATCTCGGAAAGCTGCCGCTTCGGGGCGTTGAGCACGTCGCTCGCGACGGCGTCGGCGAAGACCAGGGCCTCGAGCAGGCTGTTGGAGGCGAGGCGGTTGGCGCCGTGGAGCCCCGAGCAGGCGGTCTCGCCGAGCGCGTAGAGCCCGTTGATTCCCGTGCGCCCGACGCTGTCCGTGACGATGCCGCCGCAGGAGAAGTGCGCGGCCGGGACGACCGGGATCATCTCCTTGCGAAGGTCGATCCCGAGCCGGAGGCAGGTCGCGAAGATGTTCGGAAAGTGGCTCTGGAGCTTCTCGGGGCTAAAGTGGCGGGTGTCGAGGAAGACGTTGGTGTCGCCGCTCTTCTTGAGCTCGGCGTCGATGGCGCGGGCGACGATGTCGCGCGGCGCCAGGTCGCCCAGCGGGTGGTAGTTCTTCATGAACGCCGTGCCTCGCCGGTCCTTCAGGATCCCGCCCTCGCCGCGCACCGCCTCGGAGATCAAGAAGTCCTTCGCCAGGGGGTGGTAGAGGCAGGTCGGGTGGAACTGCATGAACTCCAGGTTCGCCACCTTGCAGCCGGCGCGCCAGCCCATCGCCAACCCGTCGCCGGTCGCCGAGTCCGGGTTCGACGTGTAGAGGTAGACCTTGCCGTGGCCGCCCGTGCACAGATACGTGTTTGCGCTGCGGACGAGGTAGATGTCTTGCGTCCGGCGGTCGAGCACGTAGGCGCCGGCGCAGGTGTTCTGGGAAAAGTCCGGCGCGTATTTGTCGCTCGTCACCAGGTCGACGGCCATCTGGTGCTCACGGATCTCGATATTGGGGTCTTTCTGCGCCGTCTCGAAGAGGACCTGCACGACGGCGCGCCCGGTTTGATCCTCGGCGTGCGCGACGCGCCGGTGCGAATGCCCGCCTTCGCGCGTCAGGTGCAGGTCGCCGCCGTCGCCGTTGCTCGAGAACGCCACGCCCATTTTCATCAGATCGCGGACGAGGCGCGGCCCCGTGGTCACTACCTTCTCGACGACGTCGGCATGGCAGAGCCCGGCGCCGGCGACGAGCGTGTCCTCGATATGGCGCTCGAAGGAATCATGCTCGTCGAGGACGCTCGCGATGCCGCCTTGCGCGAACCAGCTGTTGCTCTGCGTGAAGTCGCCCTTGGCGATCAGCAGCACGCGGCCTTTTTTCGCGAGCTTGAGGGCCAGCGAGACGCCGGCGATCCCAGACCCGATGACCAGGTGCTCCACAGTGACCACGATGGACGAACCCCCGAAGAAAATCAGAGACCTGCGTTGACAACGCGGGGTGTCGCAGCCTAAATGAAGGAACCGTCGCTCGCCAAGCAGAGAAATGCCCCTTAGGGTTTCTGATGAACAAGCTGTCCGACACCACGGAATTCCTCAAGCACCTTCCGAACAAGCTGACCCTTGCCCGGATCGGCGCTGTTCCGTTGCTCCTCCTCCTCCTGCCGCTCGACAGCCGCCGGGTGGACGTGGTCTGCGCCGTCATTTTCGCCCTGGCCGCCATCACCGACTACTTCGACGGCTACCTGGCGCGGAAATACCAGAACGTCTCGCCGCTCGGCGCGCTGCTCGACCCGGTCGCCGACAAGATCCTCGTCGCGGGGTCCCTCGTGATGCTGGCCGGCGTCGGCCGGGGGCTGATCTTCACGATCATCGCCGCGCTGATGATCTGTCGCGACATCGGGATCTCCGGCATCCGACTGATGGCCCTGGAGCAGGGGCACACGATCGCCGTCACCGAGCTCGGGAAGTGGAAGACCTTCATCCAGTCGATCGCCATCTTCTGCCTCATCGTGAACCAGCCGCTCTTCGACCTCCCTTTCCGGACCGTCGGAATGCTGACCCTTTGGGCCTCCCTTGCCCTTTCGCTCTACAGCGGATGGCAATATGGGGTCGGGTATTACCAAAAGTCCAAGACCTCGCTTCTGGGCCCGTCCTGACAGGGACTTAGGGCTCCCGCTTTGGGACCGCGAGTGCCCGAGCGCCGCGCATTTCCTCATCTTTTCGCCTTCTGGGCCGATAGGCACGAGCGTAGAGGTTTTTTAGCGGCCCCATGGATTGGGGGCTGGCTGGAGACTCATGGCCGAGCGCCTGAACAATTTCGACCTGAAGCTGCTGACCGCCTCCAAGGAGGTTGGGCTCCGCCGTCTTCGCAGTTACTCCGCCTCGCTCGGCGGCGGCGCCCAGATTTTCAACACGTTCGACGACCTCCGCAGAAACCTCGAGACGTGCTTCCAGGGCCGCCGCCTCAACATCGTCCTCCACGACAACACGATCCCGCTCGAGGCGGCCCAGCTGGGCGAGCTTCAACGCTTCGCCCGGGTCTTCGTGCTGCAGAAGCCGGACGCCCAGCGCCAGGTCCTCGTGCCCAAGGCGCAGGCCCCGTGCTGGAGCATGGAATCGTACATGCAGTGCTCGCTCGGCGCCTTCCTCGACTCGCCGGTCATCCGCATGTCGATGGCGCAGATGTGCAAGACGAACCAGCCGTTCCACCTCGAGCACCTGCTCCGCTGGGGTCACGCCGCGAGCACCTGGAAGGTGAGCGACAAAAAAGGCGTCGCCGACGCCAGCGTCAGCTTCGTCCGCTCGCTCAACCTGGGCGGCGAGGGCCGGCGCCTCACCGAGATGTTCAGCCACTTCCTGCAGGCGCGCCTGCCGGCGCTCGGCCTGCGCAAGGACGCCGTCACCTTTGGCTCCGATGGCCTCCTGGTCACGGTCATCGCCCACTGCGAGCCGGAGGAAGGGATGCAGATCCGGGACCTGGCCGAGGAGCTCCGCATCCACGACTTCCCGATCTCGGTGATCAACCGGCTGCCCTCCGGCCGCATCGAGATCGCGGCCCTCTACTATCCGTTCCAGCTGGCGAGCATCCACGAAGAACGGATCGTGATGGTTTTCAACAAGAACCTCGAGGAGGCCTCGGCCGTCGACCTCCCGCTCGCCACGCCGAAAGCGAGCTGAAACGTGGCGACCGCGCTCAGCGTCATCGGCATCGCGCTCTTCTGGGTCTGGTCGCTGCTCGGCCGGCGGGCCTACCGCGCTCACACCGCCGGCCGCCTCTTCGAGATCCGCCAGGCGGCGGCGATGCAGCCGTTCGCGCTCCTGATCGGCATCGCCCCCATCGCCGCCTTTCAACCCTCGGTCGCCGTTACGATCCTGACCGGCGTCGCCGCGGGCCTCGTCTATGCGCGCTACGTTGCCTTGGACCCCCTGCGTACGGGCTTCTGGCAGCACCGCCGCCTCCGCCCGATCGGCACCGTCGCCTGCGTCGCCGCCGGCGCCGTCACCGCTTTTTACGCGCCCGCACCGGCCCTGGCCCCGCTGGCCTTCGCCGCGCTCGTCTTCAACCGCTACCTCCGCCTTTCGGTCGCCATCACCGAGCAGCACCTGGCCGACCTGGAAGCCCAGCGCCAGAAGCTTCTCAGCCTCTCCGCGACCTTTCCCCACTCCGCTGTCGACAAGGCTGCCAAAGCAGGGTAAGCCAACGGCTTCACTTGCTTAGTATGGGAATCTTGAAGCGATGAAGACTCACGACGTCGTCGGCATCTGCAATGCCCTGGTCGATATCCTGATCCAGGTCGGCGAGGGCGAGGTCAAGCACCTCAACCTCAACAAAGGGGTGATGCACCTCGTCGATTCGTCGCGCCAGGCCGAGGTGCTCGAATACCTCAGAAAGCACGAGCAGGTCATCGAACTCGGCGGCTCGACGATGAACGCGCTGCGCACCCTCGCCCAGCTCGGCAAAAAGACGGTCTTCGCCGGCATGGTCTCCGACGACGTCTACGGCAACCGCATCTTGCGCCGCATGGCGGAGCTCGGCATCAAGGGCGACCTCGGCCGCTCGCACGAGCCGACCGGCACCTGCGTCATCCTGATCACGCCCGACGGCGAGCGCACCATGAACACCAACCTCGGCGCGAGCCGGCTCTACTCCGAGAGCCAGGTCCCGCACGCCGACATCGCCGACGCTCAGGTCCTGCATTTCTGCGGCTACCAGTGGGACACTGACGGCCAGAAGGCCGGCGTCCGCCAGGCGACCTCCACAGCGAAAAAAGCTGGAACCCTCGTCTCGTTCGACGTCGCCGACCCGTTCGTCGTCGGCCGAAACCGCGAGGCGTTTCTCAAAGTGATCGAGGACGACGCCGACATCGTTTTCTCGAACCGCGAGGAGGCGACGATGCTCCTCGAGTCGACGCCCGAGGCCGCCGCCCGCTGGATCGCCAGCAAGGGCGCCGTCGCCGTCGTCAAGCTCGGGGCCGAAGGCGCGCTCGTCGCCAAGGGCGACCAGCTCCTCCACATCGCGCCGGTTCCGACCCGGGTCGTCGACACGACGGCGGCTGGCGACATGTTCGCAGCCGGCTTCCTTTACGGCTTCACCTCGGGCAGACCCCTCGACGTCTGCGGCCGGATGGCGGCGACGGTCGCGAGCGACGTCATCAGCCGGATCGGCGCCGCGGTCTCGCCCGAAGCCCTGGCCCGCCTCAAGATGATGTGACGCTCAGAGGACCCGGGTCACCAGGGGTCCGGCGTCATCGGCGGCGCCGCGAAGCGCCGGGCCGCCGGGTCCGGCGGGAAGAAGTCGGCGCCGCGAACCAGGTCCCAGTAGAACCGCTCGGCGTCCTTCTTCTTTTTGAACTCGACGTACGACTCCCGGTACTCCTTGAGCTCCGGGACCGTGTAGTTGACGTAGACCCGGAAGATGCCGGTCGGCCGGAACTCGAACCAGACTTTGTTGGCCGAGTACGCCCGCGCGGTCCCCGCCGCGGCAAGAAATGCCGTGAGGGTGAGCAGACTTGCGAGCGTCTTCTTCATGCGGGACGTATCGGCCAGTCCCCTCCGCGGCATGAGTCGGGCTCGCCCTATTCTCACGCCAAGGGCGCAAGATCCCTGATGACTCTCGACCCCCGCTGACATATAGATGGTTCCTCATCCTCAAGGGGACCTGACACCGCATGACGAGCATCGACACGACCGAAGGCCGCACGGCCACGCCCAAAACTGGCGCCGACGCGAAGCCGGGTTTCTTCAGCTTCGACAACATCAAGTCCCTGGCCATCCTCATCATCGCGATCTTCGCGCTGCGCTCGTCGGTGGCGTCGCCCTATCACGTGCCGACCGCCTCGATGGAGCCGACGATCAAGGTCGGCGACCG
>JAYVWD010000159.1:0-2801 GCA_043786345.1 Pseudomonadota bacterium | reverse complement strand
CATTGAATTATCGATCAAAAACCATTTGTAGCAGCGCGGCCAGCCGCTCGAGTAGAGCTTCAACAACATCGAACGCTACGGCAACTGCTCGGCCGCATCGATCCCGATGTGCCTCGACGAGGCGTACCGCGCCGGTCGGATCAAGAAGAAGGACCTGGTGTGCATGGCCTCCTTCGGCGCCGGCTTCACATGGTCCTCGGCCATCGTCCGCTGGTAAAGCGTGCCGAGAAACGGCCGTCGCGGGGCTCCTGAGCGATGCGGGCGAATGGCTTCGTACCCCAGCCGTCGATGATCACGGGGGGCGAGGAAGGCTCCTGCACCTCCGCCGACGGGAACGAGGCGCGGGTTGAGATGACGCTTGCGTCGCGTCCGACCAGGATCGGCGCGCTCCGACGCGCTCCTCGACGAGGTCTCCCAGCTGCTGAGCCACGGCGGCGGAACCGATGCTGCCGGCCTCGACTTCGCGCGCCAAGCCTATATAAGCGGCGGTTTCGACTCGACCACGCTTCTGGAGGGGCACCCTAGCATTTCCCCATGGGCACTCATTTACGCGACAGGGATCCCCGCGAGACTCAGGGGTCCCCGCGAGACTCGCAGTGGGGGCGGGGGACTCCGGTTTCCTCCCTCACTCGCCGGCTCGCGGGGCCCCTGGTCGGCGCCTAGCATCCGACCATTTCTCGACAGACTTTCAGCCCCCGTTGCCCTCTGCCGACGGGCGGCGGGGATGCGGTGCGCGTAAACCGCTCAGGTGATATCGCCTCGCTCAGGCGGCAACTCCGTCGCACGGGGGACATTATGCAGCTCTACCGGCGTTCCCCGCTTCTTGATCCAGATGTTGAGCATCTCGACACCGACGCTGAACCCCATCGCGAAGTAGACGTAGCCTTTCGGGATGTGGACTGCGAAAGCTTCCGCCACCAAGACGAGCCCGATCATCAAGAGAAAGCTCAAGGCCAGAACTTTGACCGTAGGATGACGCTGGACGAAGACAAAGATGCCGCGGCTAGCCGCGAGCATGACCAACAGAGCGATCATGTTTGCCGCCACCATCACCCACAGGACGTCGGTCATGCCGACCGCCGTGATCACGGAATCTATCGAAAAGACCAAGTCGAGTACGATGATCTGGATCAGAACCGCCCGTAGGCTCGCCGTCGTCGCCTTGATGCTCGCCCCGTGCGTCCGGCCCTCCTCGCCCTCTAGCTTGTTGTGGATCTCAGCGGTCGCCTTGTAGAGCAGGAAAAGACCCCCGACGAGCAGAATCAAGGCTTTGCCCGACATCTCCGTGCCGAAGACGGTAAATAAAGGATTGGTTAGCGTGACGATGTAGGAGGCGAGACTCAGGAAAATCATTCTCGAAACGAAGGCGCCGATGAGGCCGACTCTCCTCGCCTTCTCGCGCTGAGACTCAGGCAGGCGGGCCGCCAGAATGGAAATGAAGATGATGTTGTCGATACCGAGAACGATTTCCAACGCAGAAATCGTTAGCAGGCTCATGATGATCTCAGTCGACATGCTCGGACCCACAAAAAAGATGCTCGGTTCACAGAAAACGCGATCGTACCGAATATCAACGGGATGGTCGATCGTCCACTACGGAAAGTGGAACCAAATGACGTGCTTCACACCTTGCGCGTCGAAATCGATGGAGAGATGCCTGCTCGTGGCAGGAGAGAAAGCTGCAGAACTTAGGCCGGAGTATTCTTTTAAGGACGACGAAACCTGTGTGATCCGCTAAAATCGAGTTGCGTAAACCAACAACTTGCGCGGAGATTTCGCCAGTGACAAAATATACCAGGGACTTGTGTCAGCTGCTGAGAGCCGAGAAGCGGGTGGTCGAAGTCGACTTTTCGGGCGGGAACTAGCACAAAGAGTGGGTCGTAGAATCGGCAAATGCGTCCGATTTGTCTATGGGAACGTCCGCCAATAGGCCGCGCGAATAGACAGCGGTCCGAAGGTGACCGCGACACACAGAAGAAATTCATGTCCGGCCTGAATTGCGACTTTGGCGAGACCATACATACAATTGACCGGGAAAGGAGCAGCAGTCACATGGTTAGGAAGAGCCTTTGGCACTATATTCTGGCCATACCGATGACGCTGTCTCTCATCGGTTGCACGCGCTGTGCCGGAAGCAGCGAGCAAGCGCCTCAAACTCCGGTAGCCGCTGCTTTTTCGCCCGCGGCGTTACCAATCGATACGCCGCCTCCGTCGCTGCCGCCCGTGATCGAGTCGCAAAGTGGAGTTCCGACGCCAGCCGAGACCGTCAAGACGCCTCCCGCCAAGGATCAAATCCAAGAGGTAACCAAGCTCGTAACGAAAGATTTGAAGCTCGGAAAGGGGACTCTCGCTGAAAGCGGCCGGCGCGTTACGATCCACTACGTGGGATCGTTGGTCAACGGTCGGACCTTTGACGATTCGCGCGCCCGCGATGCGCCGCTGACTTTTACGTTGGGACAACACGAGAAGCTTAAAGGCTGGGACGAGGGCATTCCTGGCATGAAAGTCGGAGGCAAGCGACTGCTCATCGTTCCCTCCGACCTCGGCTATGGCAAGGATGGCATCAAAGGGGTTGTTCCCGGCGATGCGACGTTACGCTTTGAGATCGAGTTGATGGCAGTCGAATAAGCGGCCCAAGAGATCTTTCATCAGCAGCGGATGAAGCCGCGGGGAAGATGCGGATCATGATTTGCGTTGAGCTCGGCCCGCGCGCTTGTCCAGACATTGACCCCGCGGCATCGCAGTGCAGCGGCCGCCAAGCGCAACCTGCCGTTGCGGTGACCAGTCACGCGACATCCTGC
>JAYVWD010000158.1:0-5788 GCA_043786345.1 Pseudomonadota bacterium | reverse complement strand
GGGCCGGGATTCTGGCAGGCCGTGACGGCAAACGCCACCAATCCGATGCCCTACATCTTCTGGATCTCGGCGGGCGGCAACCTCCTGCTGGGCTTCTGGGATTCGGGCTGGCTCGCGGCGCTGTTGTTCGGCGCCGGATTCCTGGCCTTGATCGTGGCGACGAAGGCCCTGCTCGCCGTCGTCGCCGGGCTCGCGCGCGACAAATTGAGCGCGCGCTGGCTCGTATTTCTGTCGCGGGCGCTCAGCGCCTCGCTGCTGATCTTCGCCGTGCAGCTCACGATCAAGGCGGCGAAGTTGATGTTCTGAACGAGGAACTCAGGCCTTAGGAGGCGCGCCATGAGGCAGGATGAGATGACGCATTCCCAGACGACCGCCGCCGACGAACGCCGCATCTGGGACATCTACGGCTCGGTGTTCCACTACCCTTGCCTGCTGGTCGCGGACGGCCTCGGCCTGTTCGCCGTCTTGAGCGAGCAGCCCCTGACGATGGCGCAGCTTTCGGCGCGGCTGACGCTCGGCCCGCGCGGCCTCGCGGCGTTGATCGGCGTCCTCGCGAGCCAGCGCTTGATCGCGGAAAAAGACGGGCTCCTCGCCTGCACCGCCGAGGCGCGCGCGTTTCTGACGCCGGGGTCCCGCACTTACTGGGGTCAGATGCTGGAAATCGGGCGCGCGAATTCCCCGCTCTACCAGGAAATCCTCGACGCCTTGCGCCACGAGCGGGCCCATGCCGGCGAGGCCTGTCACGACCTCGGCGCCGCCTGGCGCGACGGCGCGCTCGGCGCCGAGCGGGCCCGGAACTTCACGATGGCCTTCCAGGGCCAGGTGCGGGCGACGGCGGAAGCGGCGGCGACGAACGCCTGCTTTGCCGCCGGCACCCGGCTCCTGGAAGTCGGCGCCGGCCCCGCCTGCCTCGCCCTCGCCGTCGCCCGCCGCCGCCCGGACATGACGGTCTATTTATTGGACCTCCCCCCGGTGAACGACCTCGCCCTGGGCCTCGCGGCCGCCGAGGGCCTGGAGGCGCGCGTTCACGCCGTCTCCGGCGATATGTTTCGCCTCGACTGGCCGACCGGCATGGACTTCGTCGTCTTCAGCAACGTCCTGCACGACTGGCCTGGCGCCACGGCCTCCGCGCTCCTGGCCAAGGCGAGGCTCGCGCTCAAGCCCGGCGGCCACCTCGTCGTCCACGAGATGTTGCAGGACGAGGGGCCGCCCGGGACCGCCGCGGTCGCCGACTTCTCGATGATGATGTTCCTGAGAACGGAAGGGCATCAGTACACCTGGCCCGAGCTTTCCGGCCTGATCCGGGCCGCCGGGTTCCCGTCGTGCGAGCGGGCCCCGTCCGCCGCCTATCACTCCCTGATTACCGCGCCGCGCGGGTAAGGCCCGAAACATGCCTCAGACTCGACACCCCCTCGTCACCGTCCTGATGCTGCTCGCGGCGTCGGTGCCCGGCCGTCAGGCCGCCGCGGCCGAGGGCCCGTTTCCGGCGACCGTCGTCCTCGCGTCCAACGTCTCCTCCGACACGACGACGCTGTGGAACCCGGTGGCCAGCTACTTCCGCAACGGTGCCGACCTGGCGATCGCCGAGGCGGCGGCCGCGCTGAAAGCGGCCAACGTCGTCCTGACGATCGACACCCAGGTCATCAAGGAAGGCCCGGTCGAGTCGATGGAGCTGGTGGGCAAGCTCGTCAAGAGCAACGCCGTCGCCGTCGTCGGCTTTCCCTATTCGTCCGACGTCCTGGCCGTGGGGCCTCAGTTCAAGGAGGCCGGGCTGATGCTGATCACGCCGGGCGCCACGGCGGACCGCATCGCCGAGCTCGGCAGCTTCGTCCGGTCGATCGCGGCGCCGAA
Source organism: Pseudomonadota bacterium (assembly GCA_043786345.1). Classification (GTDB taxonomy): domain Bacteria; phylum Bdellovibrionota_B; class Oligoflexia; order Oligoflexales; family CAIYRB01; genus JANOTL01. The sequence continues at coordinate 3,937 of JAYVWD010000158.1, read as the reverse complement.
TTCCGCCCAGGCGCGGCTGATCGCACAGGTGGCGCGCCAACACCGGATCAACGCCGTCGTCGTCATCTCCGCGGCCGACCGCGCCTACAGCCAGAGCCTGCGGGAGGAGTTCAAGACCGCCTTCGTGAAGCAGGGCGGCACGATCGCCGCGGACATCGTCACGTTGACGGATCACAAGGATCCGGGGGCCGTGGCGAAGGACCTAAATGGCAAGCAGTTCGACGCCATCTACATCCCCAACTACGAGATCGAGGCGGCCGCCATGATCTCGTCCCTGATCGATCAAGGCATCAAACCCCGGCTATGGCTCGGCTGCGACGCCTGGGGCGCATTGACCGGCGGTTTCCGGGAGATCATGGGCGCGCGGAAGATCCAGGGATTCGCCATCGCCCCTTGGCACGCGCTGCTCCGCGCCGACGAAGCCCAAGCGTTCGTCGCCCGCTACCAGAAGGCGTATAAAGTCCCGCCCCACGACGTGGCCGTCACGAGCTACGAGGCCATGAAGCAGGCCATCCAGGGGATCCTTTACGCCGCCCGGACCCGCGGCCTGGTCGACCGCAAAACCGTCGCCGAGGGGATCGACCACGTCCGGACCTATAAGGGCCCGGGCGGAACGGTCACCTATGCGCCCGGGAAAAACATGCCCGAGCGGCCGGCGGCGCTCCTCACGATCGTGGACACGAAGGTAGCCGAGGCCACCAAGGCGAGCGTGAGCAACTGATGCGGTCCCTCTACGGACATACGGTGCGCATCTTCGCCGGGTCCTTCCTGGCGACGGCGGTCATCGTCGCGCTCACGGTCCTGATCCAGCAGCGGATCGAGCACCGGCGGGTCGAGCGCGAGGCCGCGACCGGCCTCGTGGCGTCCGCGGCCCGCCAGGCGCGCCTGCTCGCCCCCGGCCTCCTGGTGAAGGAGGAATACGGCGCGATCGACCTGCGGCTCAAAGAATTCGCGGATTCCGAGGGCCTCGCCCGCATCTTCGTCGCCGCCTCGCACGGCGACGTCGCGGTGGACCGGCAGCTCTGCGCCCCGGCCGCCGACGGCTCGCTGACCTGCGTCGATGCCGCGGCGAACACGGTGACATCCATCACGCCCATCGCCGCCGGGCCCCGGATCCTGGGCGAGTTGGTGAAGATCAAGCTGGTGCCGAAGGAAGGCTGGGCCGCCAAGCTGCGCGCCATCGCCTTGACCATGACCGGAAGCTTGCTCTGCGTGGCGATCGCTTTGGGCTGGATTTGGCTGTTTCTGATGCGCCAGGTGCGCGGCCCCTTGCTCAACCTCTCGTCCAGCCTCGAGCCCGTGGTGGACGGCGCCCCATCGCGCGTCGACCTGTCGAGCAACGTCGAGGAGCTCGACCGGCTCAAGGCCCAGATCCAGGACATCATCGAGATGGCCGAGCAGCGGCGCGCCGCGGCGGCCGTCGCGCACATGGTGCAGATGATCGCGCACGACGTCCGGAAGCCCTTTACCATGGTGTTGTCGCTCTTCGAGAGCTTGAGCCTGCCGGCGAATGCGGCCGAGGCCAAGGCCCTCCTCACCCGAAGAAGCCAGATCAACCGCGCCTATAAGCGCGTCGACGGCATGCTCAAGGATATGCTCTCCCTCAACTCCAAACCGACCGTGAAGGTGAGCGACGTGTCGCTGACCACGCTGGTCGTGGACGTCGCCCTGGACGTGGCGACCTTCCTGGACCTTCCGGACCTCACCCTGACGCTCGACCTGGCGCACCGCAGCACCGTCCGGGTCGACGGGGAAAAGATCTGGCGGGTGCTGCTGAACCTCCTCACCAATGCCGCCGATGCCACCGGCAGGACCGGACACGTCCGGGTCGGGACCCGCAGCCTGGGCGACGGCTTCATCGCGCTCGAGGTCACCAACTCGGGGAGCTTCATCCCGTCGGACCGGTTGGCGAAGATCTTCGAGGCCTTTTACACGATCGGCAAGAACAACGGCACCGGCCTCGGGCTCACCATCGCCGAGGCCTTCGTCCGGGCGCACGGCGGCACGATCGCGTGCCGCTCGAGCCAGGAAGACGGCACGACCTTCCGCTTGACGCTCCCCGCCGGCACCCAGGTCGACCGCGACCTGACCCTCGCAAGCACGTTCGGCGCCGCCGCCGGCCAGGACCGTCCGTCCGGGGCGATCGACGCGGCCGAGCTGGCCCCGGCGGACACCGCCGAAATTCCGGGCGACGGGGGCCCGGAGATTTCCGTCCTGATCGTGGATGACGAAAAGGTCTACGGCGATTCCTTGATCAGCCTCCTCCGAAAAGTCGCGCCGATGGGCGTCATAACCTGTCATTACGCCAAGGATTTCGACGAGGCCGTGGCGGCCGCCGCCGCGACGGCCATCGACCTGGCGATCGTCGACATCGACTTGGCCGACAAGAATCACGACGGCTTCGACGTCGTGCGTTGGCTCAAGGCGAACGCCCCGCGCGCCCGGATCTGCATGCATTCGAACCGCGACGAGGAGCTCGTCGGCGCCGACGCGTTCAGCGCGGGAGCGAACGACTTCGTCGGCAAACCGATGGGACGGTCCCGCCTCCAGAAACTCCTCGGGGAGGTCGGCCGCGCCGCCCGCGACCGACCGCGCAAGCGCGTCGCCGTCGTCGACGACGATCCGTTCATCCTGGACATGTGGGGCGAGGGCGCCGGCGCGGCGACGCTTCGCCGGTTCAGCGCCCCCGAAGCGCTGCAAAACGCGGTCGAACACGAGCCCCAGCTCCTCGAATCGCTCGACTGCATCGTGACCGACATGCATTTCGACGGCCATAGCCTCGACGGCACCGCCCTCGCGGACTGGTTGCGAAGCCGCGGATTCGCCCGACCGATCTACCTCTCGTCGGAAACCACGGCGTCGGAGCGCGACCGCGGGTTTTCCGCCCGCCTGCCCAAGGTGCCGGCCGAGGCCTGGCGGCTGATCAACCGCTAGAATCCAGGAATTCGCTTAAGCCCGCTCACGAAGAACTCGCGTACGGCGCACGCCCGCCAGAAGGCCTTTACCCCGAACCGCTGGTCGTAACCCGCGGTCAACGACAATGGCGGCGTCCCGAGCGCGCCCGGCTCGGCGGCGCCCGGATCGGCGTCGGCGCCGGTCTCCTGAAAGACCAGCGCGTCCGCGTCAACGAGGCCGTCGAAACGCCGTCCGCGTCCACCCCTTCGACCTTGCGCTGGGGCTCGAGCCCGACGCCAAGCGTCCACACGCCGGCGGCCAGCGGCAGCGCCGGATTGAGCGCGAACGCCTGCAGGCTCACCGCGTCCGTCGGCTGCGCCGCGAGCGCGGCGACGGACTGGGCCCGGGCGGGCCCGGAGAAAAGGACGACGAGAAGAAGGACCCCTCGCATCCGTCAGTCGCCGACCGGTTCCAGCGGGTAGAGGAAGACGGCTCCCGGATCCTTGCCGCTCTGCAGTTTCAGGCTGCCGACGATGGCGCCGACGTGCTTGGCGACGCGCGTGCCGGTCGCGACGACCGCCTTGCCGCCTTTCGTCGTCGCGGTGGCGTCGCGGGCGTCGACGACGAGCTGCTGCTTGAGGCCGAGAGCGCTCGGGCTCGCATCGCCGGTCAGGAAGTGCGTGCGCAACGTGGCGACGACCGCGCCCTGCGCCCTGCCGGCGCCGGCCAACCGCAGCGCCGCGGGCGCCTCGATCGCCAGCGTGAAGGCGCCGGTGGCATCCGTCTTCGCGCTCGCCAGGACCGTCTGGTCGTCGGCGACGAGCTCGACCGCGCGCTCCGAGACCGACGTGGCCGAGTCCTCGGACCCGCGCGCGAGGACACCCGCGACGGCGACCGGGCCGGCAAGCCCGGCCGAGGCGACCGCGCCTTGGGACTTGTCGTCGGTCTTGCTACAAGCCGCCAAGGACAGGTCGAGGACGGCGGCAGGAACGCGCGAAATGATCATGACTTGGGGCTCCGTTGGTGACCCCCTGAAATCGGC
>JAYVWD010000157.1:0-1550 GCA_043786345.1 Pseudomonadota bacterium | reverse complement strand
TCAAAAGATGCTCTCCTCGTCAAAGTCAGCGCCGACCCTGTCGCCGCCGAAGAGTTGGCCACCGCGTAGAGCCGGTGCGCTCGGTGGCACTGGACCGTCGTTCGTCGATGTCTTTGCGGGCGTGCCGGCGCCGGTGCTTTCCCCGTAGTCCCGTCCGATGCGAGCGTTTAGGCGACTGTCGAGCAGCGCGACTGGGCCGTAGGAAAGACCCTCGAAATAGACCTCGACGTCTACCGGAGACTCCGGATGGAAGCGGAGCTCGACCGTCTTGTCGACAAGCCTCACGGGCGCCTCGAAGAGGCGGCCGGCAAGCATGATCGATCGGTCCTTCTTCACCTTGCGGTACTCCGTGAGCCGGAAGTGCCGCACGAGGTCAGGGGGCGCAGGGCGCACGCATGAGAGGTTTGCCTTGAATCGTCCCTCGGGCGTCGTCTTCGTGACGCTGTGGAGCCGGCCGTTATAGGCATCGACCCAGGCCCCGAGGCGCTCGTTGAGGGCCGCGAGGATCTGACCGTCCTCGCCCGACATCGGCATGAAATCGTCCCTAAGCGTGCGAAACCAGCGCTCGATCTTGCCGCGTCCCTGCGGCGTATAAGGCCGCGTGTGGGAGAGGGCGACGCCGAGTCCTGCGAGGATTTGCTCGAGGTTGGTCGCGCGGTAGCAGGCGCCGTTGTCGACGTAGAAGCGTTGCGGGATACCGCGACGTGCGACGGCCTTCCTCAGGCAGTCTTTGAGCGAGTCGAATGTCTCGGAAAGATAGAATTCGGCCTGGACGATGAGCCGCGAGTGGTCGTCCATGATGGCGCAGAGGTAGGCCTTCCGCTTCGGCGCCGACTCGTGGGCGCGGGCGAGCGGGCCGTGCATCACGTCGCATTGCCAAATCTCGTTCGGGTAGGCCGCCTCGAAGCGGCGGCGGTCTACCGGCTTCGCGACGCCATCGCTGAGTTTCTCTTGGCGAATGTATCGATAGAGCGTCGCCATGTTGAGCTTCTCGTCCACAGCAATAATCCGTTGGTGCCGAAGCTTATTGATCGCCGTCGGCAAGGTCATCGCCGGCGTCTCCTCTTTGAGCTCACGGATCGCCGTCCTGATTGTGGAATCGAGCTTTCGGTAGGTGCCGCTGTCGCTTCGCCTTTTGGGCTTGAGTCCGTCGAGTTGGCTGCCCGCGGCCTTGTAAGCCTTGATCCAGGCCATCAGCGTCGCGCGACTCACCGTCGTCTTCGTCGATCCAGGGATTTCGTATTGGCGCTCAGTCTTCTCGCCGAGCAGCCGTTCGCGCTCGCCGTAGCCAAGACGTACCCCCGTTACAAAGTCAGCGATGACTCCGAATCGAAACGTCGCCACCTTGCAGCCCAAGTCTTCCGTTAGCATCTGTGCCCGCCTCCTGGTTCAAAATTGGTGAAGCCGTGAGCTACCACCATGAGGGCATCGCCCGCGCCGACAGCGTCCGGTGGGGCGCGGGCCTGCCCGGGACCGGCTCGCGTTCGTTCAGACGAGAAAATGCACGCCGGCGGCGAAGAGCCTGGCGAGCGTCGCAGCCGCGTCCGCGC
>JAYVWD010000156.1:0-3549 GCA_043786345.1 Pseudomonadota bacterium | reverse complement strand
CCGCGCCGGTGCCGCGCTCGTTCGAGGCCCGGATCGCCCCCTCGATCTCGGACTCGGCGCCCGAGCGGTACGCGCGCACGAGCTCCTCGAGCTCCTTCTTGCTCTCGTCGTCGTGGTCGACGATGTCTTCCAGGTCCTCGGCGGTGGTGACGCCGGCGAACGCCGTCATCGCCTCGCGCCAGTCCTCGAGGAATCGGATCTTTTTTCCCTCTTTTCTGGCTTCGGCCAGCAGCACGCCGTCCATCGGCTCGACGTCGTGCGGCAGGAGCGTCTGCATGTAGGCGAGCCCCGCGAACCAGGCCTGTGAATGGTCGAGCACCGTCGCCGGGATCATGACGGCGAGGCGCGTCGTCATCTTCTTCCAGACCTCGGGCTTCACCTCGGCGCTGAGGCGCTTGCCCTTCGGCTGTTGCGCCATCGTGAGCACGGCCTTCGGATCCATCGCCTCCTGGTCCGCCTCCATGACGAAGCAGTCGGACTCGTGGAAGGCCTTCCAGACCCGCGCCGGCAGCTCCTTGCGCGCATCGACGGCGACGTGCACGGTGCCCATCAGGTAGCCGGCCGGCTTGTTCGTCTCATGAGACCGCACGGCCCAAAGGAACGGCCGCGCCAGCTCGCCCGGCGCGGGGAGCTCGGCCTGAGGCGCGGCGGGCCCGGTCGCCGTAACACAGGCGGGGAGCGCCATGAGCGCGAGCGCCGGCGGCAGGGTGCGGATCAGGCGGAGCAGGAGGCGTTTGACCAAGGCTTGGGCCTTTCCTAAAGTACGGAGGCGAGGTCCTTGCGAGCGTCTCCGCACTATAACGGGAAACGGGTATGCGGGCTTTCAGTTTCGTGGCGCTCCTGGCGGCGGCCCTGCCGAAGGTCGTCGGCGGTACGCCGGTTCCGCCGGGCGGGCATCCCGAGGCGCTGGCCCTCGCCGCGCCCGACGCCGCGGGGGCGGCGCGCGTGACCTGCTCGATGGCGCTCGTCGCGCCGCGCATCGCGCTGACGGCGGCGCACTGCGTCGCCGATTTGGCGGACGGGGCGCGCCGCTCTTTGCGGGCCTACGCGGGGGAAGGCAGCGAAGGCGGCGTCTTCTCGTTCTTCGGCCCGTTCACGCGCGTGACTGCCGTGGCGGTGCACCCGCTCTTCCGCGAGCATCCGCTCGGGCAGGCGGACCTCGCGCTTCTTTTCCTGGAGGACACGCCGCAGGACGCCCGACCGGCGCCCTTCGCCCAGTCGCTGGCCGCCTTCCGCGCCCTGATCGGCATCGGCAAACCCTTGACCCTCGTAGGCTACGGGCGGCGCGAGGAGGAAGGCCTCGGGCGAAAGTACGAGGCGACCACCACCGTCGCGGCGTTCTCGAGCCAGGAGCTGCTCACCGAAGGCGACGGGCGCGACGGCTGCGCCGGCGACAGCGGCGGCCCGGCGCTCGCCGACGGCACGGTCGTCGGCGTCATCGCCCGGGGGCGCACGTTCACCTGCGGCCGCGGCGGCTATGTGTCGCTCACGACCGCGGCCGCTTGCTGGATCGCGGCGACGGCCGGCCTGACGCCTGATGCCTCCTGCCTCGGAGCGCCGCCGCATTACTCCCTGAAGGCCTTGGCGGGGATCAGCCCCGAAGCCTTGTGCACCGGGCCCGGCGCGAACCCGACGCAGCGGGAGACCCTAGCGGCGCTGGCGCTGGCGCTCGGGACGCCGGATTGCGCGGCGCTCGGCGCGGCCCTGCGCGCGGCGCGAAGCCTCGATCTCGACGACCTGATGCTCCGCGACCTGAGCCCGCTCGCCAACCTGCCGGCCCTCGAGGGGCTTTCATTGGCGGGTAACCGCCTGACCGACGTCACGGCGCTGGCGACCCTACCGCGCCTCGCGCGCGTCGCGCTCGACGGCAACGACGTCACCGCGTTCCCGCCGCTCCCGGGCGTCACCGTCCACGGCCGCCACCGGCAGCTCCACAACTTCGCCGCAACGGCGTTCCTTGCGGCCTGCGGCGACGCCGCGCTGCCCGCCGCGGCACGGCTAACCGTCCAGGCGGTGAAATGGGCGACGGAAACCGACGACTGCCGCCAGGCGAACCAGCGCCTGCTCGCGCTCGGCGCCCTGAGCCTCGCGGCCCAGGGCCTCACCGACCTCGCGCCGCTCGCCGACCTGCCGACGGTGCGCCGTCTGAGCCTCGCCGACAACCCGGCGCTGACCGACGTCGGCCCCCTCGCCGGCCTCGAGGACCTGCGCGCCCTGGACCTCGCTGGCACCGCCGTCACCGACGTTTCACCGCTCGCCGCCTTAATCGCCCAAGGGCTCGTCATCACTCCTTAAAGACCCCTAATTCACGCGCCTTTCAAGGCCCGCCGGCTAAAACGCCAAGAGGAGTGCGCCGAAACGCCCGCTGGAGGCCAGGATGGCGCGTCATGTCGAGATCTTATTGCTGCTCGCCCTGCCCGGGGGCGAAGCCCGCGCGCAGACGCCGGCCCCGCTGCCGCTCAAGGAGCTCGCGGCGGGCGCGGTCGCCTATGAGCCGGTGCGCCTGCGTTTGACGCTCACGGGACCCCTCGCCGTCACGACGGGGCGGGGCGTCGCCACTTGGGCCGCGGGCACGACGATCGTGCAGACGCGCGACCTGCGGACCATGGGCGCCGACAGCTACGCCTACGTCATCACCGAGGACGGAACGGGCTTCGGCTTCGTGTCCGCGCGCGAGCTCGCGGCCCGCTCGGCCCCCGCCGCACCGAGCGCGACGCCGCGCGGCCTGCTCGCCGCGCTCGCCGCGCTGAGCCCGGGCCGCAACAAGCAGGACGCCGCCGGCGCCTGGACCGAGAACGCCGGCGTCAAGAACCTCCCCGGCGCGCCCGCGCCGAAGTTCGTCGCCCTCACGGTGGACCTCTGCCCCAACTTCCAGCGCTTCGAGGCCGGCCTCTTCGACGAGCTCGCGACCCTCGGCAAAGCCCGCGGCAAGCCGCTGCCCGTGACCGCATTCGTGAGCGGATATTGGCTGATGGGCTCGCAAAAACGCCGCGGCGTCGAGGTCCAAAAGCTCGGCGACTATGCGCGGTCCCCGGACCTGGCACTCACGATCGCCAACCATTCCCTCACGCATCCATACCTCAAGGGCGCCGTCTCGCTGGCCCGAAACTTCCTGCTCAAACCCGGCGCCGACGTCAAGAAGGAGGCGCTCGGCAACGAGCTCGAGATCCTGCGCGCTGGGCTGGTACCCGCGCCCTACTTCCGCTTTCCGGGCCTCATCTCGAGCGGCGCCCTCGAGCGCGCCGTGCGCGAGACGTTCTCGCTCATCGTCTTCGGCAAAGGCAGCTGGCCGGGGATCGGCGACCCGATCAACCTCGGCGACGTCGTCCTCGTGCACGGCAACGGGGGCGAACCGGCGGGGGTCCACAAGCTCGAGGACTGGCTCCGGGCGCACCGCGCCGAAATCGTCGCGGGCCAGATCGACTTCGCGCCGCCTTCGGCTTTCATCCCCGACTGAAAGTCTGTCGAGAAATGGTCGGATGCTAGGCGCCGACCGGAGCGGAAACCGGAGTTTACGTCGCGTAAATGAGGATTTCCGCGATGGTCGGC
>JAYVWD010000155.1:0-1958 GCA_043786345.1 Pseudomonadota bacterium | reverse complement strand
ATAACAAATTGATATTATTGGTGATTTTATCAATGGCGCGCCTGGCGCCGGTTTTGCACTCCAAACCCGGAACGCATCAATCCCCCAAGGCATCACACTCCTGGCTGTTAGAGGCTTGCACCATGTCGATCTCGGCAAAGGCGATTGCAAATACGGTCTTCATCGTCGGCCTCGGGCTCGCGGCGCAGTCCTGCACGACGCGCAAGAGCATCCTCCCCGAGCCCGCGTACCCGGTCGCCCCGGCCAAGCCGGTCGTGACGCCGAACCCGGTCCAGGGCGGGACGGTCACGATGCCCGGCGAGCTCTCCTCGTCGTCGATCCCGCTCGACGAAGCGGCCCTCAAAGCGAACTACGGTCTGGACACGACGAAGCTCAGCTATCACTTCAACTATATCGACACCGACCGCAGCGAGCCGATCACCTTCGTGGCCGGCAAAGCGGTCCTCGAGTTCCACAACCTGGCGCAAGGCAAAGCGGGCGACCTGACCCTCGAGATCCTCCAGACCGGCGTCGTCCGGGTGCGCGGCGTCATCAAGGCCTTGACCCTCAAGCCCGGCAAGAACGAAGTGACGCTCCAGCTCGCGGCCGTCGGCCCGAACTCCGGCGCCACGGGCGACCTCTCGATCGACGTCAAAATCGACAGCGGCGGCAGCGGCGGCAACGGCGCGGCGACGGGCACCGGCTCCGGCGGCGCGGCCAGCGGCAGCGCGACGGGCAGCGGCGCGGCCAGCGGCAGCGCGACGGGCACCGGCTCCGGCGGCCCGGCGACCGGTTCCGGCGCGGCGAGCGGCTCGGCCAGCAGCACCCAGCCCGCCGACCCGAACGCTTACTCCTACGCCCGTGAGATCAAGCCCCTGATGGACCAATACTGCAGCGAATGCCACCACGCCGGCAAGTCGCTGGACCTGTCCTCGGCGCCAAGCGCCGCGGCGAAGATCGACAAGGTGATCGACGCGGCCGCCGGCGGCACGATGCCCCCCGCGCCCAGAGACAAGATGCCCGCCGACGCGGTCGAGAAGATCCGCAAATGGAAAGCGCATGGCCTGGTTCCCTGAGCCTCGATCATCAAGCTGACCGCGGGAGAAAAGCCGATGAAACGCCGTGAATTCTTCAAGATGATCGCCTCGACGAGCGCCGCCTACTGCGTGCTGCGGATCACGGCCTGCGGCCCGGCCGGCGCCGGCGAGGGCGCCCTCCGCGTCGACGTGCGCGACGGCGACACGGTCACGATGTACGACATGGTGATCGAAGGCTGGAGCACCCTCGGCAGCGGCTTCCTCGGCGAATCCGGCGAGCTCAAGGCCCAGGTCGTCAAAGACAACAGGACCGTGACCCTCCCGTACGTCCAGGACGACCATGGCCACGAGTTCACGCTGACCCCCGAGCACTTCGGCAAGCTGCGCCGCGGCGAGAAGGTCTCGCTGATGACGACCGAAGCCCAAGGCCACTACCACGAAGTCCGCATCGACCCGAAGAACAAGGTCCAAGGCAGCCAGGCCCTCACGATGCCGGTCAACCCGGACGCGCAGCCGGCGCAGCCCGCCGACCAGACGGGCGGCGAGAAGGTCTACGCGGCGATGCCCGATGAGAACAAGAGCCTCTACCTGACCAGCTCGGCCGACTTAGACGAGGCCTCGGTCCAATACTGCGCCGACACCGTCGCAAAATGCGACGCGGACCAGACCCTCTGGCAGGCAATGAAGCGCCACGCCCCCCGCGCCGACAAGCAGATCTTCGTTTCCGAGCGCGACGTGCCGCTCGACGCCGCGAAGGCGGAGCTTCCCCTGAGCATCCGCGGCACGGCGAAGAAGGACGCGAAGCTCCTCCGCTTCGTCCTGAAGCTGGTCCGGCGTTGATCTGACGGGCTCCCCGCGGTAACCTGCGGGGATGAATGACACCCCGAAAGACTCCGGCGGCTCCGGGATGAACGACCGCGTGAACCGCCTCGTGGCCGTGAG
>JAYVWD010000154.1:0-6868 GCA_043786345.1 Pseudomonadota bacterium | reverse complement strand
CCCGAGCACACGGACCTCGCCAGGGACCTCGAGTCGTTCCTCACGGAAAGCCTCGTTTACAACGGCCCCCTCGCGACGAAGGAGCAGTGGGCCGAGTCGCAGGCGGTGATCGGCATCGTGCACTTCCACAAATACGTCGAGAAGGACGCCGCCGGCCTCGCCGTCGCCGCGCGTTGGCTCGAGGCGATGGTCGCCGATGGTAAGTCCTCGCACTGGAGCGTCCAGGCGACCGACTGGCTGCGCTCGGTGGATCCGACGGTAAGCGAGCGCGCCGTCGCCCACGCCCTCGCGTCGATGCGCGAGCTCGTGCTCCCGGTCGTCACCGCGGCCAAGGGCGGAACGGGCCGCCTGGTCGGCTCGCGCAAGAGGAAGCTCTTCTCCTGCAACGCGACGGCGCGCAATGAAGGCCTGCTCGCCGCCTTCTCGTCGGCCAGCGCGACGGGCAAGCCCGACGAGGCGCGGTATTTCTGGGCCCGCATCAAAGAGCACCTGGCCTATGCCCTGCAATTCGAGTACGGGCTACCCGGCAACCTTTACGAAAACGACCCGGACCTGACCCGCACCGCCAAGCTCTTCCACCTTTCGGGCGGCCTCGCCAACGACCCGCACACGGCGGCGATCCGGATCGACTACGTCGCCCACCACATCCGGGCGATGGTGACCTACCTGCAAATGCCGAACGTCCCCGTGGCGGCCGGGATCCGGATGGACGAGCTGGAATCCTATGCCGACATCGAGCCGACGCTGCCCGAGATCCGCTGAGCGGACGTCCTTCAACCTCCGGCGCGCACGACTTTGACGCCGCGCTTGGTGAGGAACTGCTCGGCCTTGTCGCGGACGTCGCCGCGGAGCTCCAGGGACGAGGCCGCGTCGTCGACGGTGCCCCCGCAGCCGAAGGCGCCCTGCATCTCTTTGAGGAGCTTCTCGGCGGCGGCGCGGTCGAAAGGCAGGCTGAAGAGCACCGTCACGGCCTTGCCGCCGCGCCCTTTGGTCTCGAGCCGCATCTTGAGCGGTCCGGCGGACCGTCGCCAATCGGCCTTGGCGGGCTCGTCGCGGCGGGCGGCCACGGACTGGGAGCTCGAGGTGGAATACACCGGTTTGTCGACCATCGCGGAGGATCCTTCGGTGGAGGCGCTGCGATTCGCCGCATCCTATGTTAAAATCCTCTGAAAAGCCACGACTCACCGCCCCTTGCCCCTGAGGCTTCCGGGCGCCGACCTTGGAAGCGGAGCCCCATGACGAAGTGGACCCTGCTCGCGACGGTTTCCTTCATCGCCGTCCTCGGCGTGTGCTACACGATGCTTTCGCATCAGAGCGCCCGCCACGGCACCCCGGCCCCCGAGGCCGGCGACGACATGGATTTGGAGGATGACGGCGGCATCGATAAAAGCGAGAACACGTTCTCGCTTGAGGACGATGCCGGCGGCGAGGGCGGAAGCCGGGTCGCCGCGTTGAAGTCGGGCCCGCGGGCCGCGCCGGCGGACGGAAAGAAGGTCGAGACGATCGAGGACGACGAGGAGAACGGCGTCACCGTCGAGGCGGGCGAGGTGCTCGACGACGACGACGGCGTGTTGGAGCCAGCCGCACCGGCCCCCGAGGCCAAGGCCGCGGCGAAGCCCGCCAGGAAGAAGCACTGATACCCCCCAAGCCCGCGCCCCCTGGCGCGCCGAGGAGAACCGCCATGACCGTTTCGAGCACCCCCTTCCACGCCGCGCTGCTGGCGCTGGTCCTCGCCGCCGCGCCGGCCGCCGACGCCGACGCGAAGGTCGCCAAAGTCGCGCCGGCCGAGGCCCTCGAGCTCGACCCTGCCGCCGAGGCCGCCGCCGAGGCCGCCTACGAGGCCACGGGCGCTGCCGGGGACGACGACGACGCCGCGACGGCTGCCGCCGACGAGGGCGCCGACGAGGACGACGCCGAAACGGCGGCCCTCGACGACTTCGACGACGACGACGGGTTCGACGGCAGCGACGACTACACCGTCGCCGACATGATGGACACCGTCGTCGCCGCCGACGAGCTCGTCGACGACGACGACGGCGCGAACGAGGCCGCCGAGGCCGCCGCGCTGACACCGACCCAGGAGGAGGCCCGCGAAATCGCCGACGGTTACGTCCGCGCCGGCCTCGCCGCGACGGCCAGCGACGGCGACGCCAACGAGCTGCCGGCCACCGCCGGGGAGGCCGTCCTGAAGCTTCCGGGCGCCGCCGTCGACAAGGCGCTCGCCGACGCCTCCGACCCGGCCGCCCACTCCGTCCTCGAGCCCGAGACCGACGTGAGCCGCTTGCACAAGGCGCTCCCCTTCCCGGCGCCGAAGGCCGCGGATGCCACCGTGGACCCGAAGCACGCCGTCGTCCGCACGGTCCCCGACCCGCTCAACCCCAACCACGTCACGGCCCTGCAGGAGGCCCTCAAAGCCCGCGGCCTCGCGGTGCGCGTCGACGGCAAGCTCGGCAAGGACACGCGCCGGGCCCTCAAGGCCTACCAGAAGGGCAACGGCCTCAACGCCAGCGGCGAAATGGACCCCGTCACCGTGGACAGCCTCGGCGTCGCGCTCTAATCCCGGATTCCCGAGGCCTTTGGGGGCAAGGGTCCGCGACCGGTCGTCAGGCCGGTTTTTTTCGTCTTGTGGTTGATTCTGAGATCCATTATCAATTGATGAGGACTCTGATCGACGGATCGGTCTGCCGCGTCCCCACACAGGATTTCCAAACTCATGCGCCTGATCCTCCTCGCCGCGCTCGCCGTTCTCAGCCTCGAAGCCAGGGCCGCCGCCCCCGCCCCGACGGCCCGCACCAGGCCGGTGGACCCGACGAGCCGCCTGATCGGCCTGATCGAGTACGTCGGCGGCGACTATGGCGGTGCCGTCGCCAAGGGCGAGGTCACGAGCGAGAGCGAATACAAGGAGATGGTCGAGTTCTCCGACGCCGCCGCGCGCGAGCTCGAAGCGCAAAAGGCCCGCTTCAGGCCGGCGGTCTTCAAGGACCTCGAGTCGAACATCGCCGCGTTCAAGACCCTCGTCGCCGCCAAGACCGACGCCGCGGCCGTCGCCGCGCAGGCGCGCACGATCCGCGACCGCATCCTCGACGCGCTCGGCGTGCAGGCCTCGCCGGCGACGCCGCCCGAGCTTGCCGCGGCCGAACAGACCTTCGGCGCCACCTGCGCCACCTGCCACGGCCCCGGCGGCCACGGCGACGGCACCGACGGCAAAGGGCTCGTCCCGCCGCCGCGCAACTTCCACGAGCCCGAGATCATCGCCGCGATCTCGCCGTACAAAGTCTTCAACACGCTCCGCACCGGCGTCGACGGCACCAAGATGGAGGCCTACGACGAGGTGATGGACGAGGCCACCCTGTGGGCCCTAGCCTACTATGTTCCCGCCTGGCCGCAGCGCGAGGCCTATCCGGACCTGGCGAAGCAGGCGCCCGACGCGGCGTTCGCCTCGCTGTCCGCGGCCGTCCGCGAAGACCTCAGGGCCGGCGGCCTGTCGCTGAGCCTGCTCGCCCGATCGAGCGAGCCCGAGCTCAAGGCCTGGCTGCGCAAGGCCGTGAAATCTGGCCCGCTCGACGACGCCGCCCTTGCGCGCTACGTCGCCGTCCTCAAGATCGCCGCGCCCTTCGTGACGACGCTGCCGCGCACCGCCGCCGTCCCGGCCGACGACGCCGCGCCGCCGACGGCCAAGGCCGACGCGCCGCCGGCCTCGCGGGATACCCTGGTCGCCGCGCTCGCGTTTACGGTGCAAAAGACCGCGGGCGCCAAGGAGCGCTTCGCTGCCGGCGACGCCGCCGGCGCCGAGGCGCTGCTTTACGACGCCTACCTCGACGGCTACGAAGGCCTCGAGCGGGCCCTCAAGATCGACCACAAGGACTTGGTCGAGCGGACCGAGCTGGCCTTCATCACGGCCCGCGACCGCGCCCGAAACAACGACGCGCCCGGCTTCGCCGCCGCCGTGAAGTCCCTGGACGAGCACCTTGCCGGCGCCGCGCCGTTCCTCGGCGGCACGGCCGTGCAGGCGCCGGAGGCCGCGAACGCCGGCAGCTTCTTCTCCGCCTTCGTCATCATCCTGCGCGAAGGTTTCGAGGCCTTCCTGATCATCGGCGCGATCTTGACGCTCCTCACCAAGTCCAACGCGGATGACCGCAAGAAGTGGATCCACCTCGGCTGGACCTCGGCGGCCGCGGCCGGCATCGGCAGCTTCTTCGTATTCAGCGAGCTGTTCGTCCTCTCGGGGGCGACGCGCGAGACCATCGAGGCGACGTGCACGGCGCTCGCCGCCGTGGTGCTCTTTTACGTGAGCTTCTGGCTCCTCAATCAGGCCGAACGCGGGCGCTGGGAGCGTTTCCTCAAGACCCAGGCGAAAACGGTCGCGGGCGGCGAAAAGAAGATCGGCGCGCTGTTCCTCCTCGCCTTCATCGCGGTCTACCGCGAGGCGGCCGAGACCGTGCTCTTCTACGCGGCGCTCGTTTCGAGCACCCAGCAGCCGCTCGTCGTCGCCGCCGGCTTCGTCGCCGGCAGCGTCGTGCTGCTCGCGGTCTGCGCGCTCATCATGAGGTTCGGCGTGCGGCTGCCCCTGCGCAAATTCTTCCTGACCACGTCGACGCTGATGATCTCGATCTCCGTCGTGCTCGCCGGCAAGGCCGTGAAGGAGCTGGTGCAGGCGGGCTTCATCAAGCCGACGCTGCTGCCCTGGGCCCCCACCGTCGACGCGCTCGGCGTCTATCAGTACGGCGAGTCGCTCGCCGCACAGGGTTTCGCCGTGGCGCTCGCGCTCGGCCTCGTATGGGTTTCGACCCGGACGGGGCGGCCCGCCGGCGGCGCGAAACCCGGCCTCGAGGCCGCCGCGCCCACCTCGGCTCACTGAGCGAGGACGCCCGCCCGCGGCCGGTTCCCACAGGGGGGGGGAACCCGCGCCGGACAAGTCGTCCCGGGCGGGCTCAACTGGACCGCGGCGAAGCCCGCGCTGCCGCCGTGGTCGAAGCGCGCCCCGCCGCCGGCGCCGTAAAAGAGCGCGAGCATGGCGGCATAGGCGCCCAGACCGGCTGCGACCCGCGACATTGGGCCGAGGCTCGGCATGAGCAGCAGCGGCCCGAGCCCCCTCGCCGCGAACGCCGCGCCGATGGGAGGAGGCCACGAACGCGCCGGCGAGCTCCAGGCCGAGCGCGGCGACGAGGACCCCGGGCAGCAGGAACCGCGCGAGCCCCGACCGCACGGCATGGAACAACGTGGGAATCAAGGCGAGCCAGAAGCCCGGCTCGACGATGAAGACGCTGTCGCCGAAGGACCTGCGTCGTCGAACGGCCAGAAGAGGTTCCACGCCGTAGGCGCATCCAGGCGCGGGCTTGGATCGCCGCTTCGGCGAAGGCCAAACCCGTCAACGTATGGGTCACGCTCTCCACGCGGAGGGTTAAGGCCTCAGCGGCGATGACGTTTAGGCGCGGCCCATCTTGCGGAGCTGCTTGATGCGGCGCTTGCGGGCGGCGATCGCCTTCTTTTTCAGCTTCACCGAGGGCTTCTCGTAGTGCTGATTCTTCTTCAAGTCGCCGATGACGCCGGCCTTCTCGACCTGCTTCTTGAAGATGCGCAGAACCTTGTCGATCGGCTCGCCGTCTCTAACCTTGATACCGGGCATTATGCTCCCTTTCGAAGTTCCCTGAAAATTCCGAGCCGCGAATCTATCAAATGATTACAACAGCCTGCAACCTGAGAATAGGCCTTTCCGCGGGCTGCCGCCAGGCCCCTCTGCTGCGCATGATTTACGAGCATTTAAGGACGGTTAGGGCTGGAAGTCGGGGCCGAGTCCGGCCATCGGCGCCGCCTGGATGCCCTCGGCCTTGGTCCCGGACACGTTCGGATCGTCGAGCCAGGTCTGGGGAACCCCGCCCTCGAAGTAGCTGTTACTGAGGTCGGTGCCCGTCGCTTTGCCCGGTCCGATCTTGAGCAGGTGCGCATCCTTGGAGCCCGAGATGTTGTTGTGCGTGAGGACGGCGTTGGTCAGCGGCCCGATCATGAACGCATAGGCGTTCGCCTCGATGTTGCTGTCGGTGACCGCGAAGCTTTCGCCCGCCTCGATGTGGATCGCGCAGTGCTCGTACGCGGTGCCGCCGATCCGCGATTTGACGATCTTGACCTTGCCGCCGAACTGTCCGACGACGTCGCCGAGGGACGTATAGAGGTGCGAGTTCGAGATGGTGACGTCGCCGCCGTCCATGATGCGCACCCCTTTGTCGCCCATCTGGACCAGCACCGTGTCGGTAATCGTCGCGACGGCCGCGAGCTTGACCGGCATGTCGGTCTCTTTCAGCGTCGAGCCGGTGATCGCGCACTGCGCGGCGCCGACGCGGCAGTCGACGGCGGTCTTCGCCTTGCGGAGGAACGCGCCCTCGAGGGCGACCTTCCCGCCCTGCTTGACCGCGATGCCGCTCCACTTGTCGGTGTCGGCCGTGCCCGTCGGCTCGAAGAGGACCATCGCGTCCTTCTTGCCGGCGACGAGGAACGCGCCCTCGACGTTGATCGCGGCGTCGTTCGCGAGCTTGAATTTGGCGCAGGAACCGGTCGTCACGGTGACGCCCGGCTTGATGGTGACGGCGCCCGTGACGTTGACCACGCCGTCGACCTTCTGGTCCGCGGTCACGTCGCCCGTCCAGGCGACGGGCGCGGCCGTCGCGCAGTCGCCCGTCTTCGGGTCGGGATACGCGGCCTTTTCCGCGGGAGTGAAGCCGTCGCGCGGCGGCGCGCAGTCGCGCAGGCCGGTCTCCGGACAGTCGGCGTCGGTGCCTGTGCCGGAGCCGGCCTTGTCGATGGCCTGCGAGGCCTTGCCGGCATCCTTGCCGCAGGCGCCGACGGCGAGCGCGAGCGCGAGCGCGAGCGCGAG
>JAYVWD010000153.1:0-1835 GCA_043786345.1 Pseudomonadota bacterium | reverse complement strand
GGCTGCATCGTCGTCCTCAAAGCCGCGAAGACGCTGCCGGCCGGGGCCTACCGGCTGACGGTCTCGTATGCGGCCGACGCCGAACGGTCGATGGCGTTCACGGTCGCCCGGTGAGCGGGCTCTTAACAAAAAAAGATCCGCGGCTTCCCGCGGATCTTTAGCGCGCAATCCCGCTCCGGCGGCGGTCACTTGAACATCAATGGCAGTACGGCTGCGACGGGTCGATCTTGCAGATCAGGTCGCAGATCGCCTGGTCGCCGAGCGGGCAATCCGACGGTGCGGGGTCGTCGGTGGTGAGCGGCGCGAACCAGCAGAGCGGGCGGGCGCCGTCGCCGGTCTCGCAACCGTGCGCGAAAGCTTCGGCCTGCGAGGCGAGGGAGTTGTGCTGTGCCTGGGCTTTGCCCGGGATCAGCGCGTAGTCCCACTTCGAGGCGCCGCAGAGCGCGCCGGAGACGTAGGTGTCGAGGCGGCACTGCGCCGCGGGGTGGTCGTTGTTGGTGTGGGTCACGGTGGTGGTGTCGGGGGTGCTGAAGCTCACGGTGCTGTTGCCGAGCGCCGCGAGGAGGTCGGCCAGGGACTTGCCGGCGACGAGCGCTCGGTAGCAGTTGTCGCGCTCGGCCGCCGGGCGGTTCGCGTCGCACTTCGCCTTCATCTCGGCCGGCAGCTCGGCTTCGGCGCGCGCCGACAGCTCGAGGTTCGGGGCGAAAACCTTCATGGCGCAGACGCCGGTGGCGTGCGTGTCCGACTGGCCCTCGTTGGCGGCCCAATCCTGGACGTACGGGAAGCCACCGAGGTGGTGGCCCATTTCGTGGCAGATCACCATCGCGAAGCCGTCTTCCGTGACTTCGGCGCGGCGCGCGAGGCCGCCGTACATGTGCACCTGCCAGGAGGTCGGCGAGGGTTGGTCCGCGTAGGCGTTGACCGTCGTGTCCGACCACAGACGCTCGACGCTGAACGTCGCGCCGAACTGCGTGAAGATCGGCTTATAGACGGCTTCCGCCCGGTCGATCACCGAATTGAACTGGGCCTGGGTCAAACCACCACCGGCATCGAGCTTGTCCTCCAGGTTCAAATTGTTCTCTGGCATGAAGCTCAGTTGAGCTTTGGCAGCGAACGACGTGGCGGAGACGAACAGCACGGACGAAACGAGCGTGACGAGCTTTCGCATTGAAATGCCTTCATATTTAGTGGGAAATGAGACGATGTGCCCAATTGTATCCGGGTCTCGACTGGCTTGGTAGCCAGGGTCTAAAAAAATTAGTTTACGGTGTAAATGATGCGGCCTGGCTGTGTCTTCGTGCTCCGCACTAAACACCGTTCTTTTCGATAACCGGCGGCAATTGCCCGCCGGAACGCGAAACACGCGCCGCGAATTCCGCCGGCGGCGTCGACGCCATTACGGCCGCGCCGAAAGCGCGCGGGGACTTGAGAATACCGAACGTTTCGCGATATTGACGAAACGGTTCGCCGGGTTGGCGCCCGATCGCCGCCGGGAGCGCTGGGGGCCTTTTACTGCTGGCGTCCGCTCCGTGAGCGCCGCCCACGGCTTCGAAAAGGTCGATAGCGAGGCATTCAAGGGCCCGATCGAGGTCGTCCTGGATCGGCGCGCGCAGGCCGGACGGAGGTAACGCCGCGCCGTCACCAGATGGCGACGCGCTCCTCGGGCTTGAGATAGAGCTTGTCAGCGGCCTTGCAGCTGAAGGCCTCGTAAAAGCCGGCCTGGTGGGTCACCTGCTGGTTGACGCGCGCGTCCCCCATAGCATGCGGGTCGGTCTTGAGCAGACGCTCGCGGAGCTTGGGCCGCTGCACCTGGCACCAGGCCCGCCCGAACTGGG
>JAYVWD010000152.1:0-6133 GCA_043786345.1 Pseudomonadota bacterium | reverse complement strand
CTCGCTGGTGGCGCCGGCGCCGGCGCCGGCGTAGGGCCGGCTCATGAGTCTCTCAGCCCGGGCGGGGTAAGTCCGGGGTGGTGAAAATCGTTCAGTGGGAGGTTCCATGCGGCTGCTCGTCGGTGTCGTCGTCGCCTGTGGCCTGGGCCTTGCGGCCCGCTCGCACGCCACCCCGCGCCGCGAGGTCGCGCCATACCTCCCGATCATGGCCGGCATGACGGCCGTCGGTCAGGAGGACGTGGCCGAGGCACCCCGGGCCGAGACCTGGCTGATCGCCGCGGCCCTGCGCGCCCATGGCTTGGACCTCGAGGCGATGCCCGCCGCCGCCCGCCGGGATCTGCTCGCCGCGGTGCCGTCCTACCCGCCGGCCTTCGGCCCGATCACGAGCCCGTTCGGCGCGCGGCGGTCGCCCTTCACCGGCGCCCGCGCCTTCCACAGCGGCCTCGACATCGGCGCGCGCCAGGGCGCCGGCGCCTACGCGGTCTCGGGCGGCGTCGTGACGCACGCCGGCTGGAAGCCGGAGCTCGGCCGCGTCGTCACCCTCGACCACGGCGGCGGGCTCGTCACGCAGTATGCGCACCTGTCGAAGATCGGCGTGAAAAAGGGCGCCGTCGTGCGCCGGGGCGAGCTGCTCGGCCGCGTCGGCAGCACCGGCCGCAGCACCGGGAGCCACCTCCACTACGAAGTCCGGATCAACGGCGCCGCGGTCGACCCGGCGCGCTTCTTCATGCAGCGCGGGACGACGGGAGCGGCGGGCGGCGACCTTTACGCGCGCGGCGGACCGCTGGGCGCGACGGCGCGGCTGATCGCGGGCCTTCCGGCGGCGGTGATGCCGTTCATCTGGCGCTGAGGCGGGGGCGTCAGATCCCGATGACCGGGTACGCATCCATCGTGACGCCGCTGACGAGCCCGCCGGTAAAGGTGCAGCGTTTCGTCGTGTAGTCGCCCTCGCCCTGGTATGCCCCGAGGTTCGGCGAGCTTGGAGCAGCCCGCGCCGAGAAGGGCGACGGCAAAAACGAGGGAAAAGGTGGAGGCATCTTGCATGAACCCGTGTCGGCCGGTTCCGCCCGGCCCTCAACGGCCGCCCGCCAGAACCCTGATTTATCGAACTATGACGGTCGCGATGGCGTGTTTAGGGCGGTGGTATCCGGCGTGGATCGGGGCCTTCAGGCTCGTCGGCCGGGTCCGCCTCCGGGGCCTCCGCCTCCGCGCTGCGGAACTGGCTGTAGAGCGCGACCGCCGAGGTCTCGCGTAAACCCTTGATAGCCTTGAGCTCGTCGAGACTCGCCCGGGCCAGTCCCTCGAGGCCGCCGAAGGCCTGGAGAAGCTTCGTCCGGAGCGCCGGCCCGATGCCCGGGATCTCCTCGAGCGCCGAGGCGTTGGCGATCTTGCCCCGCCGTTTGCGGTGGTGCGTGATCGCGAACCGGTGGGCCTCGTCGCGGATCTGGGTCAGCAGCCGGTACTCCGGCGTCCCGGTCGCGAGCGGCAGGGGCAGCGGCTCGCCGGGGAAGAACACGCGCTCGAAGGTCCGGGTCGGCGCGTCGGCCGAGATGATCTTGCGGCGGTCTTTCTCTGTTTTGCTCTTCGCGAGCGACACCAGGTCGATGTCGATGCCGGGGAAGCCCTTGAAGGCGTCGAGGGCCGCGCTCAGCTGCCCGCGCCCGCCGTCGATGATGAGCAGATCCGGCAGGTCCTGGTCGCGCTCGCCGCGCGTCAGCCGCCGCCGCACGACCTCGCGGATCGACTCGTAGTCGTCGGGCGAGCCCTGGACGTCCCGGATGACGTAATGCCGGTAGAGCGCCTTCGCCGGCCGCCCGTCGACGAAGCACACGTCCGAGGCGACGATCGCCGTCCCCTGGATGTTCGAGATGTCGATGCATTCCATGCGCCGCGGCAGGCGCTTGAGCTTGAGCTTGTCTTTGAGGACCTCGAGCTCGACGCGCAGCCGCTCGCCCGAGCGCTCCTCGTCCTCGAGCGTGTGCCGCGCGTTCTTGACCGCCATGTCGATCAAGTCCATGCGCGGGCCGCGCTGCGGCTCCTTGATCACGAGCTTGGTCACGTCGGGGTGGCCGGCGAGCAGGGCGTCGCGCAGGCCGCTTTCGTCCTCGAGCGAGAGCGGCACGATGATCTCCGACGGGACCGTGCGCGCGTCGTAGTACTGCAGCATGAACGAGGCCAGCGCCTCGGCGCCCTCCTCGACCGGCGCGTGGATCAGGAACGCGTCGCTGCTGACGAGGAAGCGCTCGCGGATGATCAGCACGTGGAACGCCGCGCGCAGCTCCTTGTGCGCGTAGCCGATCACGTCGGCCTCCTCGATGTCGCCGAGGACCACCGACTGCTTTTCCGTGACCGCCTCGAAGGCGAGGAGCTGGTCGCGCAGGACGGCGGCATGCTCGTAGTTTTCGGCCTCGGCGGCCTGCGCCATCTTGGTCTTGAGGTTCCGGACGACGTCCATGCCGCGGCCGCTCAGGAAGGCGACGGCGTCCTCCACCATCGACCGGTAGAGGCCCTTGTCCACCGGCAGCTTGCACGGCCCGAGGCACATCTTCATATGGTAGTAGTTGCACGGCCGCCGGACCGTCTCGAACTCGTGCCGCGAGCAGCGGATCAGCGGGAAAATGCGGTACGTGGCGTCGAGCAGGATCTTGAGCTGGCGCGCCGAGCCGAAGGGCCCGAGGTAGACCGCGTCGTCCTCTCTTCGGCGGCGCACCTTCTCGATACGCGGCCACTCCTCGCGCAGGCCGATGCGCAGGTAGGGGTACTCCTTATCGTCGCGCAGCAGGATGTTGAAGCGCGGCTTGTGGTGCTTGATCAGGGTCCGCTCGAGCAGCAGCGACTCGACCTCGGTCTGGGTGATCAGGACGTCGAAGTCGTGGATTTCCTCGACGAGCCGGATCGTCTTGTGGGTCAGGGCGCCCTTGGCGCCGAAGTAGGAGCTGACGCGGCTCTTCAGGCTCTTCGCCTTGCCGACATAGATGATGCGGCCCTTCGCGTCCTTCATCAGGTAGCAGCCGGGCTCGCGGGGAAGCCGGCCGATCTTCTCCTTCAGGACCGGATTCACGGCAAAGCTCCGTCTGGCTTGTCCGCCAGGAGCCCCCGCGAGCCGGCGAGTGGGGCGCGTGGACCGAAGGCGGAATTCACGCCTCGCCCTCGCCCGCGGCGGCCTTGGCGTCGGCGAGGTCGTCGCCGAAGCGCAGCATCAGGTCGCGCAGCTTGGCCGTCACGTCGCGCAGCTCGGCCGCCCGCTCGAACTCCAGGTCCGCGGCCGCCTTTTTCATCTCTTTCGTCTTCTTGCGGATCATCTCGTCGAGCTCCTTCACCGACTTCACGCCGGCGTCGTCCAGGCTCGCGATGACCTTGTCGTCGAGGACCGAGCCCTCCTTCTCGCTGATTCCGTAGATCTTGCGCAGGTCCTCCGGCAGCCCTTTGATGATCGTCGTCGGGGTGATGCCGTGCTCTTCGTTGTAGGCGACCTGGATGGCGCGCCGGCGGTCGGTCTCGTCGATGCAGGCCTTCATCGAGTCGGTGAGGCGGTCGGCGTAGAAGATGACCCGCCCCAGGACGTTCCGGGCGGCGCGGCCGGTGACCTGGATCAACGCCGAGCGCGAGCGCAGGAAGCCCTCCTTGTCGGCGTCCATCACCCCGACGAGCATGACCTCGGGGAGGTCCAGGCCTTCGCGCAGCAGGTTGATGCCGACCAGCACGTCGAACTCGCCCTTCCGCAGGTCGCGGAGCAGCTCGACGCGCTCGAGGCTGTCGATGTCGGAGTGCAGGTATTTCACCTTCATGTTCATTTCGAGGTAATAGCGGGTCAGATCCTCCGCCATCCGCTTGGTGAGCGTCGTGACCAGCACGCGCCCGCCCTTCTCGACCGTCTTGCGGATCTCGCCGAAGAGGTCGTCCACCTGGGCCTTGGCCGGTCGGATCTCGATCGGGGGGTCGATGAGGCCCGTCGGACGAATGACCTGCTCGCTCACCCGGCCGCCGGCGGCCTGCAGCTCGTAGGGCCCCGGCGTCGCCGAAACGTGCAGGATCTGGCTGTTTCGCTGCAGGAATTCGTCGAAATTGAGGGGGCGGTTGTCCATCGCCGAGGGCAGGCGGAAGCCGAAGTCGACGAGGACCTGCTTCCGCGCCCGGTCGCCGCGGTACATGCCGCCGATCTGCGGGTTGGTGATGTGGCTTTCGTCGACGATCGTCAGGAAATTGGTCGAGAAGTAGTCCAGCAGCGTCGGCGGCGGGCTGCCCGGCGGCAGGCCGGTGAGGTAGCGCGAGTAGTTCTCGATGCCCGGGCAATAGCCGAGGTGCTCGAAGGTCTCGACGTCGTTCATGGTCCGCTGCTCGAGGCGCTGGTATTCGACGAGCTTGTTCTGGGCCTTGAGCTCGCGCAGCCGGTCCCCTAAGTCCCGGAGGATCTCCTTGACGATTCCGGCCGTGTCGGCGCGCTCGGTGACGTAGTGGGAGTTCGGGTAGAGCGACATCTCGGTGACGGTCCGGATGGTCTTGCCGGTGAGCACGTCGATGACCGAGAGGTTGTCGATCTCGTCGCCGAAGAACTCGATGCGGACCGCCTCGTCCCGCGCATGCGCCGGGAGGACGTCGACGGTGTCGCCGCGGACGCGGAAGTGGCCGCGGATCAGGCTGATGTCGTTGCGCGAATACTGGATGTCGATCAGCTGCCGGAGCAGCTGGTCGCGGCTGAGCTCGGCCCCTTTCTTCAATTCAACCACGAGCTTGGAGTACGCCTGGGGCGACCCCAGACCGTAGATGCAGCTCACCGAGGCGACGACGATGACGTCGCGACGCTCGAAGAGGGAGCGGGTCGCCTGGTGCCGCATCTTGTCGATGTCGTCGTTGATGCTGGCGTCCTTGGCGATATAGGTGTCGCTCGACGGGACGTAGGCCTCGGGCTGGTAGTAATCGTAATAGCTGATGAAGAACTCGACCGCGTTCTCGGGGAAGAGCTCCCGCATCTCGGTGAAGAGCTGGGCGGCGAGGGTCTTGTTGGGGGCGATGATGATCGTCGGGCGGTTGAGCCGGGCGATGGTGTGCGCCATCGTGAAGGTCTTGCCGGAGCCCGTGACCCCGAGGAGGACGTGGTGCTTGGCGCCCTCCTCGAACGCCGCCACGATCTCCTCGATCGCGCGCGGCTGATCGCCCTGGGGCTGGTACGAGGAGCTCAATTTGAAGACGCCGTTCTGCATCCGGACACCTCTCCTGGTCTTTGAAAGCCAAGCCCCTCAAGGGCTCCGAGCATCGCACGCGGTCCATGAGATTGCTCGCAAAATCATTGGACGTTTTTTCATTTTATGCTAACTATGATTGCACACTTGGTATTGATGCGAAAAACGCGTACGCGTCCCATTTCTTTATGTATTTCTGCTCTCGCGGAGGCTGCTGTTGCGACGGACGAGCATTCCTTTTTTGATCCTCCTGGCCTGTCTCGCTGTTACCTCGCAAAAGGCCTCGGCCTGGTGGATGTGGACCCCGGGTGACACGGTCGACAACGTTGGCTACAAGCCGACGCAACCGATCCCCTTCAGCCACAAGAACCATGCGGGCGACCGGCAGATCCCGTGCCAGTACTGCCACTCCGGGGCGCGGCGGTCCGGCCCTGCGGGCATCCCGCCGCTGAACACCTGCATGGGCTGCCATAAGTTGGTCGGCACCGAGCTCGAGCCGATCAAGACCCTGACCGAGCACTACAAGCAGAACAAGCCGATGGAGTGGGTCAAGGTCCACGACCTTCCGGACTTCGTCCGTTTCACGCACAAGCCGCACGTGGCGGCGGGGCTCGAGTGCCAGGCTTGCCACGGGCCGGTGCAGACGATGGACGTCGTCGAGCAGGTCGCGCCGCTGCAAATGGGCTGGTGCATCAGCTGTCACCGGCAGAAGAAGGCCTCCACGGAGTGCGAGACCTGCCACTATTGAAGGCCTGGATCCGGGTTCATTCCTGCTGAGCCTGAGTCGACCTGCCTGTCTTGGTACCACTTGGAATTCCCTGTCCGACGAGGTTTTAGTCTTGAGCAATGAAAGTCCGTCGAGAAATGGTCAGATGCAAGGAGCAGGCGGGGGCGCGGACCGAGGATCACGCCGGGTAAATGAGGTTCGCGCGCCCGACGGCGACGCGGCAGAT
>JAYVWD010000151.1:0-5964 GCA_043786345.1 Pseudomonadota bacterium | reverse complement strand
GCTTTTGCGGCTGAAACGGCCGTGATTTCCGCGACGATGAGCGGCGACACCCCGTCCGTGACGGCGTCGATCACGTCGACCGACAGCGTCGGCAGGCGCTCGGCGAAGGCCGGCGCCGCGATGAGGCTCGCGGCGACGAGCGTCGCCTGCGCCAGGGCGATCCGGCAGCGCCGGACGCTGAGGTCGACCCCGATCGCGTCGAAGCCGGCGGCGTTCGCGGCCGCGAGCACGGCCCCTTCGCCGCAGAAGGGGTCGACCACGATCCGGGTCGGCGTTTCTTCGCGCAGAAACCGGCACGCGACGCGGCAGGCGTTCGCGCCCATCCCCCGGTTCCACGACATGGCGCCGGCGTCGGCGAGGACGTCCGGTCCGGGGCGCTTCGGCGTTTCGCGGGGCGTCCGCGCGAAGCAGAGCATGTGCGAGTAGGACGACCGCCCGAGCCCGATCGTGCCAGGGGGCTTGCGGCAGACGATTTTGTGCCAGAGGAGGGTCGCCTTTTCCTCGGCGGCGGCGCTCATGACCAGGAAGCTCTTGTCGATCCACGCGCCTTCGTGGCGGATGTCGCTCTGATAAAAGATGGCGACGCCGTCCGGCGGCACCCAGCGGATCACACGGCGCGCGGCCTCGACGAACCACAGGCGCCAACCGTCGAAGCCCTTGCGCGGCACCTCCGAGATGTCGGGGAGCGAGGTGATCACGCTGGTCCCCGGCCCGGCCGGATGCGCGGCGAGCCAGGCCAGGGCCTCGGCGTTCTCGACGGTGCGGCGCGCGGGAAAGACCGGCGAAACCATGGACGCTCCCAGACCCCGAGGGACAAGCCGGGGCGTTTGACATTCAGAGTCCCGGATACTATGGAATTCTCCGGATGTTACCCACCCAAATTCTGCGCGTCGCGGCGGTCCGGTGATCCAGCTCCTCGAATTCCCCCACTCTCACTTCTGCGAAAAAGCGCGTTGGGCCCTGGATTTCAAGGGCATTCCCTTCGCGCGCCAGCCGCTCTTCCCGGGCTGGCACATCCGGGTCGTGCGCAAGATCGCGCCGCGGACCACAGTCCCCGTCCTGCTCGACGCCGACCAGGTCGTCCAGGGCTCCGGCGCGATCATTTCGTACCTCGACGCGCGTTTTCCCGCGAAGCCGCTCACGATCCCCGGCGAGGAGGCCCGGATCCTCGCCTTCGAAGCGGAACTCGACGTCGCCGCCGGCGAATCCATCCGCCGCGTCCTCTACCACCGCCTCCTGAGCGACGGGGAGCAGGTGCGTCACTACTTCATGCACAACTCCCCGGCCTATCAAAAGCAGCTCTTCCGCCTGGCCTTTCCCGCGATCCGGACCCTCATTCGGAAGAAATATGCCATCGATTCCAAGAGCTTCGCCAAGTCATCGGCGGATCTCAGTCGGACCCTCGACCGCCTTGACGCCCGGCTGGCGCACCACCCTTATCTTTGCGGCGACCGCTTTACCCGCGCCGACATCGCCGCCGCGGCGCTCCTCTCGTTCCTCCCCATGCCTCCGGAGCACCCCGTCCCGTGGTTGCCGGTCAGGGATGCCGAGGTCGCCGCGTTTCGCGCCGAGAACGCCGGGCGCCCGACGACCTTGTGGGTAAGCCGCATGTATCGGGAGCATCGCGGCCGCTGAGGCGCGGGCGGCCCGGGAACCGGCAAACGAATGGCGCCCCTGGCGATCCTGGCGTAAAACGGGGTGAGCGACGCGGAGGATCGGATGGCAAGCTATCTACTATCCATCAGCAGCAACGGCCCGCTGGAGACCACGGGCGACCTCCCCGCACCGACCGGCTATTACGTCGAGTGGGCGCAAAGCGACACGCCGCCGGACGGCCTAGAGCTCTGGAGCATCGACCTGCAAATCGCCGGGGCCGTCGCCGACTGGGCGAAGGGCGCGTCCTACGACGCCTTCTGGACCTTCCTGGAATCGGCGCTCGAACGCCTCGAAAGCCGCCCCCGGGGCGCGCTGACGATCAAAAGCCGCGTCGATCCCCACCGCGTCGCCGCGACCTTCGGCTACCTCGGGCCGCATCAGGTCACGCGGGCACGCGACGACCTGCGCAGCCGCATCGCCGGCGCCGTCGATGCGCGCTCGGGCCGGATGAAGAGCGACGTCGAACTCACGGCGCACGACTGATGGCCTACGATTACCCGAGCTCCGAAGGACCGGCCGGAAGGCTCGTCGCACGCGAGTTCCTGGCGCTCGCGGCAGCGACATTACTCCATCCTTTCGGGTGGATACGATCCAAACACCGGACGCCGCGCGAGGCCGGGCAGCGCACCATCGTGCTCATCCACGGCTACCTCGCCAACGCCTCCTGCTTCACGGCCCTGCGCGCCTACCTGCGCCTCATGGGGCACACCGCGATCCTCTCGTTCGAATACCGCCCGGGCGATTCCGTCGAAGCCGCCGCCATCGGCCTCAAATGCTTCCTCAAGCGCCATGTGCGCGGCGGCCGCATCGACCTCGTGTGCCACAGCCTCGGCGGGCTCGTGGCGCGCAGCTACCTGTCCGACTTGGGCGGCGCACGGCGGGTCGACCGCTGCATCATGCTCGGGACGCCCTTGCGCGGAACTTACAACGCCTATTGGCTTGGTGGCCGCGCCGGGCGCGACCTGCGGCCGGGTTCGCGCCTGCTCAAACGCCTGCGCCACCTCTCGGTCGCGGCCCGCCGCGTCCAATTCACGTCGATCGTCGCGGCGTCGGACAACATCGTCATCCCGCGCGTCTTCGCTGCGACGCGCGACACCGTCGTCGTCCCGGGCCTCGGGCATACCGGCCTGTTGTTTTCCTACCGGGTTTTCCGCGTCATTGCGGAGCGCCTGGCGTCCGCGCCGCGCCCGCCGGAATGCGTCGAGCGGGCGGCGCAATAACGCCTCGAGGGATCGGTCATGATGCTCAGCCACGTCTCGGTCAGCGTCTCGGATCTGGCCCGGTCCCAGGGGTTTTACGACGCGCCCCTCGGCTACCGGCGCCTGTGGATGAGCGAGCGCGGCGCCGGATACGGCGAGTGCGGGACCGACGAGCCGTTCGCCATCTTCGCCGTCGCGGCCGGCGCCGCGCGGTCGGGTCCGGGGTTTCATCTGGCCTTTACCGCCACGAGCCGCGGCGCCGTCGACCGCTTCCACGCCGAGGCCCTCGCGGCCGGCGGCACGGATGACGGTGGGCCGGGGGTCCGCCCAGGCTACGGCAAGAGCTATTACGCCGCGGTTCGTCCGCGACCCCGACTGCATCAAGCTGGAGGCCGTTTTTCACGAGCCTCA
This sequence comes from Pseudomonadota bacterium, assembly GCA_043786345.1. GTDB lineage: Bacteria > Bdellovibrionota_B > Oligoflexia > Oligoflexales > CAIYRB01 > JANOTL01. The sequence goes on along the minus strand of JAYVWD010000151.1, from coordinate 2,698 downwards.
GAGCGCCACCGCGTAGGGAAGGGTCTCTCGGAATGATCAAGATCCGCGGCCTCGACCACGTCGTCCTCCGGGTCATCGACCTCGAGGCGATGCTGCATTTTTACCGTGACGCGCTCGGCTGCCCGATCGAGCGCCGCCAGGACGAGCTCGGCTTGATCCAGCTGCGCGCCGGCAACGCGCTCATTGACCTGGTGCCGGTCGGCAGCAAGCTCGGGCGCGTCGGCGGCGCCGCGCCCGGCGCGGAAGGGCACAACATGGACCATCTGTGCCTGCGCCTCGACGGCTTCGACGGCGAGGTCCTCCGCCGCCACTTCACCGCTTTGGGCTACGCGGCCGGCGAGGTCGCCACCCGCTATGGTGCGGATGGCGAAGGGCCGTCGCTCTATCTGACCGACCCGGACGGCAACGTCGTCGAGCTCAAAGGCTAGCGCGTCAGTAGTCGATCGCCGGATCGTAGCTTAGGCCGTAGAGCTTCGCGAGGTTCGCCGGGACTTTGCCGAGTTTGAGCTGTAGCCGTAAGGCGGCGCGGTTTTTGGTGTTCTCGCCGGTCTCGTCGGCGGCGCCGTCGGGCGCGATGAATTTCGCGAGGCGCTGGTCGTAGGCGCCGTCGTTGCAGCCGAAGAGCGGCGGAAACTTCGCGACGGCGAAATTAGCGTCACCCTTCTGGTTCGCCGGCCGGCGGTTGTAGCTCTGCGTCATGAGGTTCATCGCCAACACCTTCTCGATGTCGCCCGCCTTGTCGAGGTCGACCGCCGTCGCTTTGCGGAAGTCGACGACGATCCCCTCGCTGGAATCCTGCCGGACGAAACCTTTTTCGAAGCCGCACGTGTTGACCGGTTGCATGTCCTTCAGTTTGTCATACTTGGCCAGGGATTCCTGGTGCATCAGAAGCCCCGGCGCGTCCAGGTTCTCGGCCGCCCTCGGCACGGCCGAGTCCTGCGCCAGGTCGTTGATCCCCGTGTAATAGGCCGGAAGCTTCTCGAGCTCCCCGGCGGGATCGCGTTTCTTGAGGTACGACACCTCCCCGTATAGCGGTTTTCCGTCGATGATCACGAGGTCGATGTCCTTCGTCTGTGCGGTGACGAAGCTCGTGTACGGGTCCTCGGCCGTCGAGCGGATGACGACGAGCGACGCCGCGGCATCCACCTTGATCGTGCCGACGTCGTGGCGCCCGTCGGTGGCGTCGTCCTCGAAATGGTTGATCATGCGCGCCGGATTTTCCGTCACCATGTCGTAGAGGACCTCGTCCGTGAACACCTCATCGAGCCTCGCCTTCTTGACGTAGGCGCGCGCGACCTTGAGCTCCTCGAGCACCCCGCGCGAGCCCGTCGGCGTCCAATCCGAGCCGAGGGCGATGAGGACGCCGGCGTCGCGCGCGGCCTTGACGTCGGCCGTCTCGCCATAGAGCAGGAAGTTCGAGAACGGCGACCACACCATCCCCATCTTCTTCTCGGCCATGTGCTTGTAGCCCGCGGCGTCGACGCCGACGGCGTGGACCAAGTTCACGTTCGGCTGGTCCAGCCCGAACACCTTGAGGATCGTGAACTCGAGCTTGTTGTAGGGGTCGTTCCGGCGGCCCTCCGCCAGGTGCACGACGACGGCCGCATGCCGCGGATCCGCCAGATATTTCTTCTTTCCGGCGACGGTTTTGTGCTGCCAGTTGAGGTAGCGCTGGAACTTGTCGGGATCCTTGTCGCAGAGGCTCGCCAGCTTCGCCTTGTCGGCGAAGATCTTGAGCTCGGCGCCGCCGTTGACGTCGTCGATCTTGTTCTCGGCGACGAGCCGCGGGCAAAATTCCACGATCTTCGACTTCAGTGCCGCCTCATAGGTCATCCCCTGCTCGAGGACGAGCGGGGCCAGATGTTTCCAGACGAACGGCATGTCGGCCGGCACGACCAGGTCGGTCGGCGCCTGGACGCCGGATTTCCGCTTGCCCGGATCGTCCGCGCGAAAGGCCTCGGGGTCTTCCACCTGGTGGATGGCGAAATGCGCGATACAGCTGCTGGGGCCTTGCAGATAGGTCGTCCCGAGGACCATCGCCTGAAGCTCCGACCAACGGAACGCCGCGCATGTCGTGATCAGGGTGTCGATCCACGGGTTCATGTTGTAGCTGACGGCCTTGGTGTAGTTGTCCCAGTCGCGCCACTCGAACCGGTTGGCGAACTGCCCTTTCGCCTCGCCCCACACGGGGAGCACGTTTTGCTTCGTGTGATTGTGGAGGTTGATCATTCCCGGATAGATCACGTCATAGGGGCCGCCTTCGGTAACGCGCAACGGCAGGGCGCCCGGCTCCGCGGCAAGGGCCTCGGCCTCTTCCGACGTCAGGCGCTTGATCGCGCGGATGACGCCGCCTTCGATCGTGATCGACGCGAGCGCCTGCTTCGCCGCGGCGGCGCCGTCGCCGGCCTCCAGATAGCGGGATGGCACGTTGCCGATCAGGATGAGCCGGTCGCCGCCGGGCACGGCGTCTTCGGCCGAGGCCACTTTGCCGCCGGCGGGCGCCGTCGTTTTGCAGGCCGGGAGCGACAGGCATGCCGCGGCGGCAAGGGCGAGCGCAAGGTGCAGGTACCAATGACTCATGGAGGTCGCTCCGGTCGAGGGTCGAGGAATTTGGGACGTTTCGCCAATTTTACCCTCAAAGTCCGGAGTTCCGTTTGAAGATTATTAAAAGATCGCCACCGTCAGCCCCGGGAGCCCG
>JAYVWD010000150.1:0-2301 GCA_043786345.1 Pseudomonadota bacterium | reverse complement strand
CCTCGGGCTTTTCGTTGCCAAAAATCAGAGTCAAACCAGAGTCAATCGCCGCGCCCAACGCGGCCGGGCACACACAAACATGGCGAATGTAATTCTCGTCGGCGCCCAATGGGGCGACGAAGGCAAAGGCAAGTGGATCGACATCCTGGCCGACAAGGCCGACCTCGTCGTCCGCTACCAGGGCGGCAACAATGCCGGGCACACCCTCTACGTCGCGGGCGAAAAGATCGTCCTGCACCAGCTGCCGAGCGGCGTCTTCCACCCCTCGCAGACCTGCGCGCTCGCCGCCGGCGTCGTCGTCAACCCCGGCCAGCTCGTCCAGGAGCTCGACAAGATCCGCAGCAAAGCCGACCTCACGCCCGAGCGCCTCTGGCTTTCGGGCCGGGCCCACGTGATCACGCCGTGGCACATCGACTTAGACGCGCGCCGCGAGACGAGCTCCAAGAATCCGATCGGGACGACCAAACGCGGCATCGGCCCGACCTATGCCGAGAAGGCCGCGCGCACCGGCCTGCGCCTCGGCCACTATATCGACGACGCCGCGCGCGGCCGCTGGCTGGCGCGGATGTGCGAGGCCGAGCCGGCGTTCGCCGAGCATTTCGCGAAAAACCCAGATAAATGGCGCGAATTCGCCTCGGCGGCGGCGACGCTCCGGCCCTTCGTCTGCGACGCCGACGGCCGCATCCGGAAGCTTGCGGCCGCCGGCCGGCGGCTCCTGCTCGAAGGCGCGCAGGGCACCCTCCTCGACATCGACCACGGCACCTACCCGTATGTCACCTCGAGCAACACCGGCGCCGGCGGCGCGATGCAGAGCATCGGCCTCTCCGCCAAGCTCATCACCAACATCATCGGCGTCGCCAAAGGCTACGTCACCCGCGTCGGCGAGGGCCCCTTCCCGACCGAGCTCAAGGACGAGATCGGCGCGCTCATCGCCAAAAAGGGCAACGAGGTCGGCGCCACGACCGGCCGCCCGCGGCGCGTCGGCTGGCTGGATGCCGTGGCCCTGCGCTACGTCGTCGAGGTGAACGGGCTGGACGGCGTCGTCCTCAACAAGCTCGACATCCTGACGGGGGTCGGCGACGTGAAGATCGCGACGCACTACGAGCACCCGCGCCTCGGGCGCCTGGAAGAGCTGCCGTGGGACACCGAGATCCTGGCCGAATGCGTTCCGGTCTATGAAACCTGCCCCGGCTGGACCGAGGCGATCCCGCCGACCGGCCGCATAGGCGACTTGCCGGCCGCGGCCAGAAGCTTCATCCGCGCCGTCGAGCGCCACGGGCGCACCAAGGTCCTGATGGTCGGCACCGGTCCGAACCGCCACGAGGCCCTTTACCCATGATCGAGCACCTCGTCCTCTTCAAACTAAAAGCCGGCACGCCGGCGGGCGTCGAAGGCGCGATCCTCGGCGCGCTGCGCGACCTGAAGGCTCAGGTTCCCAGCGTCGTCGACCTGAGCGCCGGCCGGAACTTCTCCGAGCGCGCCCAGGGGTTCGAGCTCGCCCTCACCGTCCGCTTCAAGGACAAGGCCGGCCTCGAGGCCTACGCCGTGCATCCGAAGCACGTCGAGGCGGTGACGCGGCTCATCAGGCCCAACACGGAAAGCGTGCTGGCGCTCGACTACGAGTTCTGAGCGCCTTCAGTGCGCGATCTGCAGCGGCTTGTTGCTCTCGACCTGGAGCGCCAGGCTGCGCGCCGCCTGCCCGAGCCCCTTGACGTCCGGGACGATCGTGATCGTCTCGAAGTCCTTCATGTTGTAGAGGAACGGCGTGCCGGGATTGAGCTCGATGTACTTCACGCGGTCGGCGTTGGCGTCGTAGATCCCGATGCGGACCTTGGTCAGCGCGCCGCCGGCGGGGTTGACCGCCTTGAAGCTCACCGACTGCGGCAGGTCCGTCGCCGTCAGCATCACGCGCGACCACAGCGGCACCAGCGTCGTTGCCGGACACGGGATCGTCACGTCCTTGCCCGCCGGGAGCTTCTCGAGGAGGAACGCCCCGCCGGCGCCCTGCATCCCGGCGCTGCCGCCCCGGCCGGTCGCGGCGGCGGTGCCCGCCTTATGCTTCGGGGCGCCGTACGCCGGGGATGCCGCGGCGCTCACGAGCACGATGGCGGTCAGGAAAAGCTTGCACGCCGACATGGTCACCTCATGAATAGGCTCTGTGACTATTTTATGTGCTTGGACGCGGCCCGTCCAGCACGACCCTAGCCCCCCGCTATCGGCGCCCAATCCCCGGATCTTTCGCCGGGCGACCAAACCGTAAAAAAACGCGCCAAGTCCACAAGTTCCCGGCAGAACCTGCCG
>JAYVWD010000149.1:0-3226 GCA_043786345.1 Pseudomonadota bacterium | reverse complement strand
AACCCACCGACCCCCTCCACGCGCCCCTCACCCTCGGCGGCCAGACGGTCCCCGGCCTGTGGCGGTATCTGCTGCCCCCGGCGCTCCTCCGCAGCGAGTTCCCGGCCGAGCGCCGCGCCACCTGCGGCGCCTGCCCGATGGTCGCCGAAGGCGGCTTCCGCCCGGACTACCGCTGCTGCACGTATCACCCGCGGATCCCGGCGTTTCTGCTCGGTCTGGCGCTCGCGCGCGAGGTCTCCGGCGCCGCGGTGCGCGAGCTGATCGACCGCGGCTTCGTCCTGCCGGAGGGCACCGAGCGCACGCCGGCCATGTGGACCGCGGCGCTCGAGCAGGGCGCCAAGGGCCAATGGGGCAAGGGCGACGGCGTCCTCTGCCCGCTCCTCGACCAGACGAGCGGGTTTTGCCGGATCCACGCCTACCGCAACGCCACCTGCTCAACATATTTTTGTTTATACGACTTCGGCGCGCGCAGCTCCCGCTTCTGGGAGGTGGTGCAGGAGTATGTGGGCGGGGCCGAGACGGCGCTCGGGCAGTGGAGCCTCGCCCAGGCGGGCTTCGATCTGCCGGCGTACTTCCGCCGCTTCGACGACCTGGCCGGGCGGGTGGGGGAGCTGTCGCGCCCGGGGGGCGGCTGGACCGCCGCCGCGCTCGACCACCTCTGGGGCGAATGGCGCGGCCGCGAGCTCGAGCTGCTGCGGCAGTGCGCCGCCGCCGTGAGCGCCCACCGCGACGACCTGATCGCCATCGCCGCCGCCACGCCGATGCTAAGGCCGGCGGCCTTCGAGGCGGCCGAGGTCGCAGCGCTGCCGCCCGGGCTCGAGCCCTTCATCGACCCGCGCGACCTGGCGGCGGGCGAGGCGGCCGAGCTGCCCCCGGTTCCCCTGGACGACCTGGGCGTGCTCGCGACCGAGGCGCTCACGGAGCTCTGGGCCCTCCCGGCGCCCGGCCAGCTCTTGCAGCTGCAGCCCGAGGCCGACCTGTCCGCCGCCGGAATCCTGGGATTCCTGCCGCAGGAAGGCGCGGAACGCTGGGAGCTGGCCGTCGGCCCGGCCGAGGCGGCGGCCCTGCGACATTTCCTGAGTCCGCAGCCATTTTCGGCGGACCTGCTCGCCCGCGGGCCGCTGGCGGCGCTGCCCGAGCCGGGCCGCTTCCTCGCCGAGTGGCTCGGCTACGGGGTCCTGGTCGAGGTCTAGCGCCGGATCCGCCGCCCGGGGCTGGACGGTCAAGGCGTGTTCAAGACGACGCTGGCGGTATCGTCGCCGAGGTTTGCGGTAACGACGTCGGGCCTCCCGGCCTGGTTGAAGACGCCGACCGCCAGGCGATCCGGGGTATTGCCGACGGCGGCGGCGACCAGCGTGACGCCGAAGGTGCCGTCGCCCGGTCCGACGAGGACGTTGATGGTGTTGTTGTCGGTGGCGACGACAGCGTCCAGCATCCCGTCCCGGTCCATGTCGGCGAGGACGAGCTGCTCGGGGCCGATTTCGGTCGCCTGGCCCGCCTGCGCGGCGAAGGCCGGCGTCGCGGCGCCTGGCGCGGTGGCGTTGAGGAGGACCGTCTTTGCAGCCCGCGTCGCCAACGCCGCCGTTCGAAGCAACGATGTGGTTTTACGCATGGAGCGACATTCGGGCGAACTCCGGACTGCTTGGCCACGAAGGCTAAATATTAGTAATAACAATACGTTATTTCATCGCCTTGGCGCATGCGCCCCCTGCACCGGGCTTGGCTACGGGGTGCCTATAGAGGTATAGATCCGGTTTCGACGAAAGGCCTGGAATGCGCCTCATTTTTCTCGGATCCCCGGAGCCCGTCCTTGCGCCGCTCGCCGCCCTTCTCGACGAGGGGCCGCAGCACGGGCACGAGCTCGTCGGCGTCGTGAGCCAGCCCGCCAAACCGGTCGGGCGCCGCGGTGAGCTGACCGACCCGCCGGTCGCGGCTTTCGCGAAAGCCCGGGGGATCCCGAGCCTGCAGCCGGTGAAGGCGAGTGATCCGGCGTTTCTCGACGCCCTGCGGGCGCTGGCGCCGGACGTCTGCATCACCGCGGCTTACGGCCAGATCCTCACCGACGACTTCCTGAAAATCCCGCGCCGCGGGACGATCAATATCCACCCGTCGCTTTTGCCGCGCTACCGCGGCGCGACGCCGGTGCCGGCCGCGCTGCTCGACGGCGAGCGCGAGAGCGGCGTCACGATCCTGTTCACCGTCCGCGCCCTGGACGCCGGGGCGATCATCGTCCGCGAGCACACGATGATCGCGCCCGAGGACACGGCGGGCTCGCTGACCAAGCGCTACTTCGAGCTCGGCGCCAAGCTGCTCTTCCCGGCGCTCGAGCGCCTGTCCAACCCGATGTTCTCGGGCGAGCCGCAGGACGAAGCGCGCGTCACCCACTGCCGCAAGATCAAGAAAACCGACGGCCTCATCGACTGGATGCGTCCGGCGGTCGAGACCGTGAACCGCTTCCGCGCCTTCGAGCCCTGGCCGGGAAGCTACACGTTCCAGGCCGGGCGCCGCCTCGCCCTTTCGGCCGTCACGCTCGACCCCGATCGGCGGGCCCCGATGCCCCCCGGAACCGTCGCCTTCGACAAAGCGCACGGCGCTTTGCTCGTCGGCACCGGCACCGAGCCCGTGCTCGTCCGCCGCCTCAAACCGGCCGGCGGCAAGGAGATCGACGCCGCGGCCTTCTGGAACGGCCTCAAAGACAAGGCCGGCGTCACCTTCACCGCGAGCGAGGTCTCATGACTACGGCGGACGCGCGCGTCAGGATCGCGGTCGCCGTGTCGGGCGGCGGACGGTCCCTCGCCAACTTCCTGGCCCGGCAAGCCGAGCCCGGGATGCGCTACGAGGTCGCCGCCGTCATCGCGTCGCGCCCCGACTGCCGCGGCGTCGCGCTCGCGAACGAGCACCGGCTGCCGCTCTTCGTCGGGGACTTTACGGCGCGGCATCAGGCCAATACCGCCGCCGAGCTCGAGCCCTGGCTCGCGCGCCACGGCATCGAATGGGTCGCCCTCGCCGGCTTCCTCAAGGTCTATCCCGTCGGCAAAGCCTGGGAAAACCGCGTCGTCAACATCCACCCCGCCCTCTTGCCGGACTTCGGCGGCACCGGCATGTATGGCGACCGCGTGCACGCCGCCGTGATCGCCGCCCGCAAGACGGTGTCCGGGGCCACCGTGCATTTCGTCACCGAGCGCTACGACGAGGGCGCGGTGATCGCCCAGACCACCGTGCCCGT
>JAYVWD010000148.1:0-16554 GCA_043786345.1 Pseudomonadota bacterium | reverse complement strand
GCGGACGCGACGGGCGACTTCGCCGCGCTCGAGCGCTTCGCCGACCGCGTCGGCTTCCCCCTCCTGATCAAGGCGGCGCTCGGCGGCGGCGGCAAGGGCATGCGCCAGGTGCAGGCGATGGGCGAACTGCGCGAGGCGGCGCTCCGCTGCCGGTCCGAGGCCATCAACTCCTTCGGCGACGGCAGCCTGATCTGCGAGCAATACCTGACGTCGCCCCGGCACGTCGAGGTGCAGATCCTCGCCGATAAACACAAAAATGTTTATGCCATCGGCGACCGCGACTGCTCGGTGCAGCGGCGCCACCAGAAGATCATCGAGGAGGCGCCGGCGCCGGCGTTAGGCCCCGAGACGCGCAAGGCCCTGCACGCGGCGGCCGTCCGGCTCGCGAAGGCGGTCGGATACGACTCGACCGGCACCGTCGAGTTCCTCGTCGACTGGACCGAGTCCTCGAGCAAAGCCAAAGAGCAGAGCTTCTACTTTCTCGAGATGAACACCCGCCTCCAGGTCGAGCACCCGGTGACGGAAGAGGTCTTCGGCATGGACCTGGTCGAGTGGCAGCTGCGCGTGGCGGAGGGCGGGACGCTGCCGGAAAGCTTCGCGAGCCTCACGCCGCGCGGCCACAGCGTCGAGGTCCGGATCTACGCCGAGGACGTCGGGCAGGGTTTCTTCCCCTCGCCGGGACCGGTCGCGGCCTTTCGTCCGGCGGTAGGCCCTGGTATTCGTTGGGAAATCGGCATCGACGAGCTGGACGAGGTCACCGGGCGCTTCGACCCCATGATCGCGAAGCTCGTCGTCACCGCGGAGGGCCGGGGGCCGGCGCTGGCGCGCATGAAAGACGCGCTCGAGCGGACCTTTCTGGCGGGGCCGACGACCAACGTGGACCTCTTATGGGAGCTCTGCCGCGGCGGGGCGTTCGCGGACGGCCCGGTCACGACGCATTATCTGACGAACGAACTCGCCGGGATTTTGGCGGCGATCGCCGACCGGCGCGCGCGGCACGCGACTCAGGCCGGGGCGCTGCTCGACGTTTTGGTCGCCGGACGCCTCGGGGCCGTCCCGGCCGGAAACGCCGGCGGGGACCCCGTCGCGCTCACGCAGCAGATCTTTCGGACGGCCCGCGCCACGGCGGGCCCGGGCGCCGACGGAAACGGCATCGCCCTGGCGCTCGCCACGGTCGTCCAAGCCCCCGAAGCGGGCCTCGAGGCCCAGGTCGGACGGGGCGTGGCCTGGGGCCAACCCTTTTGGTATGCTGCGCTCAAGGCCGGAGCCGACCAGCAATTCTGGATTGGCCTCGCGGGCTTGCACTACACCCGGCGCGCCGAGGCGAAGAACCTGACGCGGGCGGTTGGCGGTGCCGGGGCGCAGAAGGATATCGTGGCGCCCGTCCCTGGCAAAGTCATCGCGATCAATTTCGCCCCTGGGGCCAGCGTCGCCCGCGACCAGTCGGTGTTCGTGCTCGAGTCGATGAAGATGGAGTTCGAAGTCAAAGCGGCGAAGGACGGGGTCATCGAGGCCATCAACGTCAAGATCGGCGACCAGGTCACGGCGGGCCTCAAGCTCGCGCACTGGCAAATCGAGGAAAAGTGATGTCGACCGAACATAGCTTCAAGCGCTTCATCAAGCAGTCCGGCTTCAAGGTCCTGGCCCTCGCCCGGCTGAGCCAGTGCGAATACAGCGTGATGCTGTACCTCCTGAACACCGCGGTGTCCGGGCTGGACCACATCATCACCACCGAGACCGAGCTCGCCTCGCTCATCGGGTACGACGACGACGAGCTGCGCGGCGCGCTCGGCGAGTTGGCGGGCAAGAACATCATCAAGCTCCACTACGGCGACGTCGTCGGGACGGAACCGGACAAGTCGTCCCTGCGGATCAGCCTCCAGTACGACATGACCAAATGGATCATGAACTACGAGCGCGAGGCGACCTCGCAGGACGCCGTCGTCTTCCCCTTCCGCCGCCAGGGGCAGGGCGCCAATCTGACGGTTTTCGAGGGGCAAAAGCGCGACCGCAATGCCAAAAAGCCGGGCGACGGCGAGAGCGTTACCTGGCAGCGCATCGTCGACTCCTTCGTCCAGGGGCGCAGCCTCGACGACGAGGAGCTCGAGCAGGCGGAAGGCGCCGCGCGGATGCTCGTCGACACGCACCCGGTCGACCAGGTGCTGCTCATGATCCGCCACTTCGGCCTCAGGATCCCGACGTTAAGCCTGCTCGCCTCGAGCTGGCAGCACTATCAGGAGATCTTCGAGTCCGAGACCCAAAAAGTCGACATGCTCGGGGCGCGCCAGAAGCACCAGGAGCTCGACCAAAAGGTCCGCGAGCAGGCGGCCGCCCTCCTCGAGTCGAGCCTCACGGCCAAAGAGCTGGAGCTCACCGAGGAGGAGCGGACGGTCCTGTCGATCCTGAAGAAGCACCGGCACCCGCGCCGCCAGCTGTTCTGGGCCTATCAGGTGCGCAGTCGGTACCCGGCCCTGGCGGGGTTCTTCGCGGACAATGTCGGGCTCATGCTGCCGGTGACGACGGGCGGCGCCGTGGTGCGCCGGCCGCAGGACTGAGCGGGCGCCGCCCGCGCCGTCACGCCCTCAGAAGTGGAGCGCGATCGCCGGGTCGCCGAAGAAGTTGGCGTCCCAGTTCACCCAGCGGACCTCCTGCGCCGAAGTGAGGCCGATGAAGGCCTCCTTCGAGTGCACGTGCGCCTTGCCGAGCGCCGTCAGGCCCTGGGTGAAGATGGCGTCGATGAAGCGGCGGTGCAGCATCTGCGAGGCGCCGGGCGACACCGTCGTGTCGGGCTGCGGATCCTCGGGCGCCAGGCCGTAGCAGGTGTTCGCGATCGCGGCGAAGGCGCCGTTCTGGTGGCGGACGAGCATCTCGATAAAGCTGTCGTTGGCCGTGAAGTCGCCGGGGAAGCAGCCCTGCGTGTAATAGAAAAAGGGCTTCTGGTTGGTGAAGGCCGGAAACCCGAAGGTCGAGTCGAGGCGCATATTGTAGGTCGTGTTCGAGTGCCCGAGGTGGTTGATCATCGAGTAGTCGCCGGCGCTGATCTGCCGCAGCGCCGTGCTGCCGCTCCAGGAGCCGCCGCGGTCATAGAGCTTCGCCTCGGTCCAGTCGGGGCCGTAGCCGGAGGTGACGTAGCCGTGGTCCGTGCACTGGCCGACGAGCTGGTTCATGTAGTCGTCGCCGTAGAGGTCCTTCTCCGGGAAGAGCTCCTCGCCCATGAGCAGCGTGTGGCGCTGGGCGACATTGCTGTCCACCCACATCGTCTTGGCGACGAAGTTCGCGAGCTCGGCCGTCGTCTTCATCGGCATGCGGCCGACGGCGAGCTCGGCGAGGAAGTCGACGTCGCCGCCGTTCACACCGTCGGTGTCCTCGCCCCAGTTGGCGTTGCCGTTGGCGTTGAAGGTGCCGTCCAAGTTGCCGTAGTAGAGGTCGGCGGGGATCTGCTCCTCGATCCATTTCCAGGCGCCGTCGTAGGCGCGGATCCTAGACCAGAGGCGGCGCGCCGGGATCACGCCGCCGGCGCCGGAGCTGTCGCCGTCGGCCGCGAGCAGGACGTATTGGATCCCGCCCGTCGCGTATTGGGCCTTGATGTAGTTCCGGATCTTCTCCTGCTTGTCGACGCCGGTCTGAAAGGAGGTGGCCTCGGTGACCGTGACGAGGTGCGCGCGCAGCCCGCGGGTGCCAAGCGTCGCCACGAGGTCGTTCAGATTGTTCGCGCCGGTGTAGTTCTTGAACGCGTCGCTGGTGACGATCAGGTAGTCGTAGCCGTCGGCATTGACGGGGGAACCGGCGACCAGGCCGCGCAGCGCCGCGCCGTTGTCGACGAAGGACGCGACGCGCTCGGCCTCGTGGCGGAAGGGCGGCCGGGTCGTGGTCGCCTCGACGTGGTAGCGCAGCGTGAGCCGCGCCGACGCGATGAAGGAGAGCGTCTCGTTGGCGCCGTCGGTGGTGACGGGAAAGAGGTTCGCGATCACGACGGGGATGCCGTGCAGGTACTGCACGCCGGCCTGGATCCGGGCGGCCGGATAGCTCGAGCCTAAAATGGCTGGCTCGTCGGCGGCGGCGAGTTTGGCGCCGGACGGGATCTTGCCGTTCCACGACAGCGGCATCATGGACGGGGCGCGTTTTGCCGACACATTGAGGCTACGCTCGGGCGAGGTGGCGACGAGCGTCGCCTCTTCGAGGACCGCGCCCTGCGGGAGCGCCAGCCGGCGGGTGTCCACGGGGAGGCTCGGGAGGCCGGCTTCCGCGGTGTTGAGAAGGCCCTCGATGTGAACGTCCGTGCCCTTTCCGACCGCGTCGACGGGGAAGGAGGGCGAGCCGAAGGCGATCTCGAGGGTGAGTTCGTCGGCGCGGGCGGCGCCTGCCGCCAGCGAGAAGACGACGAGTGTCGCCGCTACGGCGGACGCCGTGACGAGTCCATGCTTCATGGTGAAACCCCCTCCCTGAGGTTTTCTGGCGAAGTCGGATGAGTCATATTCGTGGAAAGCTGTGGTCTATCGTAACTTGATGTTGGCCAGCCGGTCAAAATTCGCTGTTTTTCCTGGTTTTTCAGGGGCGGAGTTCGCGCCATGGCTGCCGGCCGTTCGATAGGGGCGGCGCTTCGTCAGCCGCGCTTCAAATGCGCATAGCGCCCGTCCTCCTCGGATAGCGCCGACCGCACGCTCTTCCCGGTATTCTGCTCGAGGAACTGGGCGACGCCCATCTGAACATCGCCGGTGCTGGCCGCAACGCCCGCCAACCTCGTTCCACTCTTCGTGCGCAGGCCCTCGGCGGAATCCCACGGGACTTGCGCGGTCTCGGCGGCGAGGTCGCGCAGGACGGCGCTGTCCTGCTTGTTGAACTCCGCGTTGCTCGCATAAAAGGCGTCGCCGAGGCCCCCCGCGCCGGAAGGACCGAGCACCAGGGCGAACGAGGTTTTGGAGTCCTCCATCGCCGCGCCGCGGCCCCCTTCGGAGATGACGGTGACGATCAGCTTCTCGCCGGAGCCGATCCGCCGGCCGAGGAGATTCAAGCCGACCGCGAGCTGGCGCATCCCCTCGACGTAGGTGAACGCGCGGACCGCGCCCTCGTCCTGGCCGGGATTGACGTTGTTCGCGGTGGCATCGAGGTCCTTGCCGTCCAGGTCGTTGACGTTGAGAAAGAGGGGAAAGTTGCGGAGCGGCCGGCCCGGGAGCGCGAGGCACTCCAGGACGTAGCGGCATTGCGCGAGGAACTCGAAGCTCGCGCCGTTGCCGGCGACGCTCGACTGGCCGTTGGCCACGGCCGGGTCGAAGACCTGGCGCTGGGCCTCGAGGGCCGAGACGGCGTCGAAGCCGCCGAGCGCGGCCTTGAAGGCCTCGATGCTCGCCAGGAGCTCGCCTCGCAGCTTCGGCTGGGTCTGGACCAGGCGGTCGAACTTCATGCTGAGGTTGGTGGCGGCGAGGTCGCGGCTGGCGCAGGACCGGCTGACGAATTGGCGGAGCTGCCCGACGTAGTCGGCGATGCGGCGGCTCGGGACGACGACGGCCTCGGAGTCCTGCCTTACGGGGCCGTCGACGCCTTCAACCAAAGGCGCCTCGAGCTCGAACAGGGCCGCCGCTGCTGACGCCCTACGTCCTGCGCCACCCCTGAGCCCTCACCGGCCCGCTACAGCGCCGCTCAGGCGGCCTGCACCGGCAGGAAGATGCCGACGCCATCCACGTCCACCGAGAACCCGGCGGCCGCCTGCGTGATGACGATCTTCTTGCCGCCGACGGTGAAGTCGCGCGTCATTCCGGGAACCATGGTGCGCGGATCGAGGACCACGGTCGCGCCGCTCGAGAACGAGAGCGTGAGCCGCCCACCATCGCCGACGTCGATGCCTTTGAACTCAAAGCCCCCTGCGGTCGGCGCCGGCGCCCGCGGCGCGCCTCTTGCGGGGGTTTTCACCGTCAACGGGGTTACGGCCGCTACTGCCGGCTCGTCGAACGCGATCTCTTCCGGCTCGAAGCCGGCGGCGACGTCGGGCATATCGTCGTCGATCGCAGACGCTTCGAGCATTTCCGGGCCATTGGCGCCGCCCGTCAGCAGTTCCTCGTCGAGGTCATCGTCGAGGTTGTGGTCGATCTCCAGGTTGTCGAAGCTGTCGTCGACGCCCAGGTTGGCGCGCACGGCCTCGACGCTCGGCACATCCGCGCCGGACTCGACGAGCTGCATCGCCGCGAGCCGCTCGGCCGAATTCTCGTCCTCAGCGGGCGGGTGGCTTTCCTCATCGGCGATGGATTCCTCGAGCTTCGCCTCGAAGGCGTCGGCCTCGTCGCCGTCGACCTCGATCGCCGCCGCCAGATCCGCGTCGTCCTCGGAGCCGATCGCCTCGACGGCGGGCGCCAGGGCGACCGGCCGCGCGGCCGCGGGCTTCACTGCCGCCGGAGCCGGGGCCGGGGCTGGAGCGGATTTCGCGACAGCCTGAGCGGGCGTCGCCAACGGCGGGAGGTCGTCGATCTCCTCGGGCTCGAGCCCGCTGAGGCCCTCGAGCTCCTCCATGGAATCGATCAAGAGCAGGCCTTCAGGCATCGAGTCGTCGTCGGGAAACGGCGCCAGGTCGTCGGGCAGCATCGCGGCGGCGTCGGCCGGCGTGATCGCGATGTCGTCCATCTCGACCCCGAGGCCGAAGCCGTCGTCGAGCGGGATGTCGCCTTCGCTCAGGGGCTCGATGCCGGGTTCGGATTCGAGCATCTGGTCGGGCATGAGCCCGGAATCGTCGGTCAACAAGGGATCCCCGCCTTCTTCGTCGAACGTCGGCGCGGGGCCGGCATCCCCGGCCAATTCTGCGCCCATATCCATGTCCATCCCGGCGTCCGTCCCCGCGTCGAGGCCGTCACCGTCGTCGGTCGCCAGGTCGGCGGCCGCGAGCTCCGTGCCGGCGACGCCGAAAAGGTCCTCGTCGCCGTTGCCGGCCGCGTCCTGGCTATAGGGCGCGAGCGCCTCGACGAAGCGCCCCGAGCCGCAGCGTTCCATGACGTCCTGGAGGGCTTCGCCCGCGTTGGCGAGCTCTTTGTAGATGCCGACGACCGCGGACAGCATCTTGGGCAGCTTCGCCGCCGGGACGCCTTCCGCCATGAACGACGCCATCTCGGGGATCTGCGAGTTCTTGCCGCCGAGGCTGACCCGGTAGCCGGTGGAATCGCCGATCACGGAGATGTCGAGGGTATGGGTCGGCACGCAGCAGCGCGCGCACCCGTTGATGCCGATCTTGATGGCCGACGAGAGCGTGACCTTCGCGAGCTCCTGGCTCAGATCCATGGAAAGGCCCATGGCGTCCTGGAGGTGGTCGCCGCACAGCTCGCCGATGCAGTTCACCGGCTGATGCAGCCCGTCCTGGTAGTTGCGGATCCCGAGGCCCGTCGCTTTGAGCTCGGCGGCGACCTGCTTCGCCTTCTCCGGCGCGACGAAGAGCGCGAGGCGCTGGTCTTCGGTCGCCTTGACGATGGCGGCGTCGCCCTCGCAGAGCTCAGCGATCTTCTTGAGCTGCGCGGCATTGTAGATGCCGCCGGGTGCCTCGGTGGAGAGCAGCAGCATGCCGTTGCGGAGCTTGAATGGCGTCGCCATGGACCGACCGTCCGTCCCAGGGTTTTTCGGAAGCTTTCTTCGCCGTGGGATTGTTCGGTGCGGAGGCGGGATTCTTGAGGCTTAAAGCCCGGAGCGGGCGCTCCGGGCCTGTTGGGCGTTCTGGCAAATTCAGGCGAGATGTTCCATGTAATCGCGGAGGCGCTGGTTCATCAGGGCCTTCGAGATCCAGAACGTCTCGGCGAGCTGCGACACGATGTCGATCGAGCTGTCGATGCGCTCGACCTCCTTGCGCAGCATCTTACCGGGGACCAGGAGCATGCCGGCGAAGACGTTCGCCTGGACGTCCACGACCTCGACCGGGCAGGCCGCGAACTTGGCGGCGATCGCGTGGTTGACGCGGCAAAGGTGCTTGAAGAGCTCCTTGGCGAGCAGGAAGCGCAGGTAGGGGCGCATTTCGGCGCCGCGGTGCTTGACGGTCGTCATGGCCTGGACGCCTTCGCCCTGGACTGTCGCCTCGACCGGCGTGCCGAGCGTGTCGTCCTGGACGAGCTTCACGTTGTCGAAGAGCTGGTAAACCTCGGGGAGGTAGATCGGCGCTTCGGAGAAGTTGCCCTGGGCGACGACCTGGTCGGCGGACTTCTGGACGCCGGCGCGGTCCAGGTCGAAGAGCTCTTCGAAGGACTTGAGGCCGCCGTCCTCGCCCTGCCACTTGGCGGGGTTCTTGAAGAACTCCTTCTTGAGGTTCTCCAGGTGCCGGCCCTGGATCGCGAAGGCGCCATAGCCGCGGTACTCGAACACCGCCTCCTCCAGGCCGACCTTGCCGCCGGCGATGTCGATCAGCAGGCGCTCGTCGATGCTCAAGTGGTCGGCGATGCTGCGGAGCGTGGCGAGGGCGCGGATGTTCTTTTTGCCCTTCTTCCAATGGCTGCAGTCGGCCGGGTCGTAGCCGAGGATCGCGCCGACGTCCTGGTCGATGACTTTGACGTTGCCTTCGTAGCGGATCTCGAGGGCTTCCTTACAAAATTTGAACAGCGTGGCGGAATGCGGATAGCGGTTTTCGGCCGTCTTCTTCATGGCTAACTCCCTTTGTGCCTGAAAAAGCGCAGCATCCTGCCACGCAGACAGAGAAAGTATGATTTCGTTGGGTAACTCTTGTCCTCGATTAGACCCGTTTTTGGTCAAACGGTCAAGAATGGGGGCTCGGCGGGATGTCCGGCGAAATACAGGGGGATTTGAGAGTCCACGCAGGAAAACGAAGAAGCCCCGCGAGGTCGCGGGGCTTGGGATGCGCTGGAGATGGGGTGCCGTCAGGTTGTCGCCGGCTTGAGGGCTTCCTTCGGGGCGGCGTCCTTGGGAGCGGCGTCCTTGGGAGCGGCGTCCTTGGGGACCAAGTCCCGGGGGGCGGCGTCCTTCCGGGCGGCGTCCTTCGGGGCGGCGTCCTTTGAAGCCGCCTCCTTGGGCGCGGAATCCTTCAGCGCTGCATCCCGCGGCGCCGAGTCCTTTGCGTGGGAGTCCTCTTTCACGACTTCCTTGTTCGGCTCGAGGATCGCGATCGTCATCGGGCCCGGAAGGCGGCTGACGCGGCAATCGACCGACTTGGAGACGCGGTTGATGAGCTCCTGGGCGCGCTGCGGGGACTCGCGTTCGCGGCCCTTCAGGCGGACGGTGACTTTGACCTTGTCGCCGCGCTCGAGGAAGCGCTTGATGGCGTTGATCTTGGTGTCCAGGTCGTGGATGGAGATGTTGACCTTGAGCTGGATTTCCTTGAGTTCGGAGGAAGTGGCCTGCTTCTTTTTGGCCTTCTTCTTCTCATACTCGAGTTTTTTGAAATCCTGAATGCGAACGACCGGCGGATCGCTCTTGTCGCTCACGATCACCAGGTCTAGGCCTTGCTCGTCGGCAAGCCGTAGCGCCATTTCGGTCGGAACGATCTCGTTAGTGCCTTCACTAATCAAGCGTACCTTTGGGAACGAACGCGCCAGCGCACGGGTCAGGACATCCAAAGAACCTGTCTCCTAATGAAGTTTCCGTCGGAACCTAGATAACCTAAAACGGCAGACAAATATAGCATTGCAACCATTGGATTTCAGAATTATTTTCCTACACCTCATGGCAAACCGACTCGACACCCCCCTCTTTTTAGGTAAACACCTGGTCCCTGGGATCTGGCGGCAGCTGTTGCCCCCAGCCCAAAGCACCCTGTCCTACCCCCGGGAAGAGCGCGTAACCTGCGGCGATTGCCCGCGGATCGAGACGGACGGCTACCGGCCCGACTACCGGTGCTGCACCTATTTGCCCCGGGTCCCCAACTACCTGCTGGGCCTGGCCCTCGAGGACCCCGTGTCCCGCCCGGCGGTCGAGGCCGAGGCCGTGCGGAGCTTCCTGCTCCCCGAAGGGTTCCAGGCCTCCCCCCGGCAGTGGGCGACGTTCCTGACGGACGCCGGCGAGGACCGGTTCGGAAAGAGCGAGAAGACGCTCTGCCCGTTCCTCCAGCGCGCGACCGGCTTCTGCGGCATCTACAAGTACCGGAACGCCGTCTGCTCGACCTATTTCTGCTACCACGACGACCGGAAGTTCGGCGAACGCTTCTGGGGGCACCTGCAGACCTACATGGTGCAGGTCGAGATGGCCCTCGACCAGTGGTGCCTCGAGCAGCTCGGGTTCTCGGTCGAGGCTTACGTCGAGCGGCTCGCCGGCCTCGCGCCGCAAATGGCCGACGTCTGTCGCGCCAAAGATGGTGCGTGGACGGCCCGGGCGCGCAAGATCATCTGGGGCGACTGGTACGGGCGCGAGTTCGAGATCTACCGCGCGTGCGCGGCCCTCGTCCGCAAGCATGAGAACGACCTCCTCGCGGTCTGCGAGAAGATGAAGATCCGTGAGGCCGACGCCTTCGAGATCGAAGCGGCCAAGCTCGTCCCGGCGAAGCACCGGGGCGAGATCGAGGACGACTTCGATCCCGATCGGATTCCGTACAAGCCGAGCCGGCTGTGGAAGTCGGTCGAGAAGGCCCATGCCCGGATGCTCGAGAAGCGTTAAGGGATCGGCGCCACCGGGAAAAGGTCCTGGACCTCGCCGCCGGCCTTGTCGAGGCTCAAATCATAGGGGAGCCGGTCCCCGAGGCGGTGCCGGTACCCGAGGCGGCCACGACGGTCGAGCCGGTGCCCGAAGCCGAGCCCGAAGCCTTAGCCGAGCCCGAGCCCGAGGCGGACGCCGTCCCCCTGGCATTGCTTTTTTCGGCGCTCTTTTCATCGGCCTTGCCGCAGGAGGCAAGGGCGAGGCCCAGCGCGAAAACGGCGACGCGCCTCATTCGTCCCCCTCCTCGGCCGCGTCCGACAGGACGTGGTCGACGAACTCGTGCCGGATGCATAGCTGCTCGGTGATCTCATAGAGCGCCGCGAGCTCGGCCTCATCGACGCTGCCGTCGGCGCCGGCGATCACGGTCAGGTCTTTGATGACGTTGAGCTTCGAGACGACCGGGAGCATCACGTTGAGCTTCTCGGCGATCGTCGCGACCTCGGCCTTCACCTCGCCGACGGACAGGGCTTTGACCGCCTCGAGGCGCTCCTGCACCGTGGCCGGGTCGAGCAGCGTGCCGAGCGCAGCGACCTCGGAGCCCGAGATGACGCCGTTCGCGGCGGCGACCAGGTAGCCGCCGAGGAAGACGAAGTCGCGCATCAGCGTCGCGAGCCCGGAGCTCTCCTGCAGATACGAGGGCTCCATCAGCGACATGATCTTCTTGATCTCGAACTCGAGCTGCTCCTCGGACAGCTCGGCGTCCCCCTCCTTGGCCGTGAGCTTGAGGTAGGTCTCGCTCCGGTTGAACATGTCGAGGGCCTTGAGGCGCATCGGGCTGAAGGGGTGCGTGCTGTACCAGTCCTCGGGGTCGACGTCCTGCGTCGCCATCTCGGACTCGAGGTCCGCGAACTGGGCGATGTACTCTTTGAGCTCGAAGCTCAGGGACGAGCTGGTGACGCCGGATGAGAGCTTGAAGAAGGACTGCGCGGCGGCGTCGAAGTTGCGGGCGCAGATGAGGCCGATGCGGTCGGCGCTCAGCTCGGCGTTGCGCTTCCAGGCGTAGAGCTTCATCGCGTGTAGCGGCGACAGCTCGCCGGCGCCGTGGTGCAACAGGAACTGCACGGGCAGCCGGTGGTGGCCGAAGACGGCGTGGCCGATCTCGTGGCCGATGACGAAGGCCAGCTCGTCGGGCTCGAACTTCTCGAGGAGCGCCGAGGTGACGCCGATCAGGTATTTGCCGTTCACCGGCGGGTAGCAGAAGGCGTTGAAAGCCGTGTCGGAGCAGACGTAGAGCTCGACCTCGGCGGTCAGCCCGAGGTTCGTCCGGCACCGCTCGAGGATGGCGAAGATGCCCGGCGCGAGCTTGGGGCTGAGCTTGAGCGCGGATTTGAGCAGGTCCTTGCGCGCGTTGTAAGGCGTCGCGCCTTCGAGGATCCGCGCGGCGACGTCGGCGAAATGCGGGTCGTTCACCAAAGTGCGATGCATGTCGCGGTCGCCGTCGTAGACCGTCGTGTCGAGGGAGACGTGGAGCGCGGACTGGTCGTAGAGCGACGGCGGCGGGGCTTCCAGGGCGGGCTCGGCCTTGACGAGGGCGAGCGGCGGCGTGGCCGGCACGCCGGAGGTTTCGTGGGCTTTGCGGTCGAGCTCGAGCAGCAGGTTCTGCACGGCGGCGGCGTCGCCGGCGGCGTTGGCTTCCCGGATCCTCTCGAAATACGCGGCCTGCAGCGCCAGGAGCGCGGTGACCGTCGAGGCCTCCGGGGCGGCTTCGAGCGCGGCCTCGGGCGCGGTGGCGGCGGGGGTCAGGACGGTGGCGGCGGTCGACATGCGTAGGTCCTCCATTGCGAACGACACCTGCGTTTCGGGCGGCCGGCGGAAAAGTTTAACGAAAACCGCAAGACCAAGCGAAAAGCCCGGAGCTCTTGGGGAGCTCCGGGCGCGATCAATGGACTTGCGGGCGTTAACTCATTTCGTCACGACCGCCGTCAGGCGGGCCCAGATGGCGCTGTCCGAGTACGAGCTGCCGTAAGGATCCGGATTGGAGTCGCCGGCGGAGTACTCGTCCTTATAGTCGTCGCCGGAGGTCTCGTAGATCGCGACGTCGACGCCGCCGCCGGTGACATCCGGGAGCGCCGCGGTCCCGCCGTCCGCCGCGGCTTCGTCCGCGACGGGATCCGACGCGTAGGTCGGCTCGCCGTAGGTTTCCTCGTAGTACTTTCCGCAGTCGTTATACGAGTTGAAGGTGCGGGCGCCGAAGAAGGCGTTGTAGTCGAACGCCGTTCCGCTCTCGTCCTTCCACACGAAGTTGCCGAAGATCTCGCGGTGCTCGTCGTTCGAGCAGGTCTTCGCCGCGGCGTCGCCCGTGTAGACGTCGACGGGTTGGGACGACTGGACGTCCGACAGCAGGGTGAAGCTGCCGACCTGGCCCGGGATCACGTCGAACGTGCCGACCAGACCCGGCCGGTAGTCGCCCTTGCAGTCGCCGTTGTCGCAGTAGATCCTCTCTTCGAACAGCGGGGCGGCGCCGTCGGCGACCTCGACCGGGGCGATGTCGAAGTAGACGTTGAACCCGCAGCCCTTGTAGACGGCGGTCTGCTGGTTCGCGACGAACTTGTCGACGGCCAGGGCGAACTCCGTATTTCCCATGTCGCCGATGCTCTTGCAGAGCACTTTATAGGCGCTCGGGGTATCGGCATCGGTGGTGTAGAGCGCGCCGAAGGTCGCGCAGTAGTTGTCGGTGGCCATCTTGCCGGTGTCGCGGATGTCGGAGAAGATGGTGTCGACGATCGAGGCCTTGAGGGCGACCGGGTCGACGTCCTTGTAGGGGCTCGGGCTGCCGTCGGCTCCGGCGGCGAGGACGAGGGCCAGGCGCGCGTCCGCGACCGCGTCGATCGCCGCGTCGAGGGCGGCGCCGGCCGGGGCGCCGAGGTCGGCCAGGACGGCCGCGTGGACGCTGGTCCGGATGAACGCCGAGGCCGTGGCCGCGGAGTCGAGGGCGGCGAGGAAGTCGAGCGGCGCCGCGTCCGCGGCGCCAGTCGCATAGAACTTCGGCGCGAACTTGCCGGCGGTGTCGTAGCACATGTCGTGCGCATGGCCGTCGAACATCTCGAGCTGGCTCACGACGCCGTCTTTCGCGAGCTCATTGAGGAAGTAGACTTCCTGGAAATCGGCGCTTGGGTCGGCACCGACTTCGGCTTCGGCGAGCGCCATGCTTTCGCCCGAGCCCGATGCCTCTTCGTCGTACTTGCCGGCATCGGCGACGGCGGTGTTCACGACGCCGTCGATCGCGTCGGAGGATTGGTCGTAGTTCATCTGATCGACGGGCTTGAGGCCCCAAAGACCTTGGAAGCGGCCTTCCGGGATGCTTTCATAGACGACCTCGGTCGCCTCGTAATCGAAAGCCGTCGACTCTTCGGCGACGACCTCCGCGGCGCAGGCGCCGGACTTCTGGTCGAGGCTGATCGCGAGGGTGAGCTTGGAGCCCGGCTTCACCGTGACCTGGCCCTTGGCCTTGGCATCGGCGGCGTTGGGGTTCGGGATCTCGACGACGCAGGTCGTGACCTCGTCCGGCTTGCCGTCCTTGAGGACCGTTTTCCCACCGGCGTCGACCCGATTCTCGCGGATGACGAGGGAGATATCGACCGGCTTGGTGCTCTTGATTTCGAGCTTGCCGGTGTACTTACCGTCGGTGATCTCGATGCGGCTGGAGGCGGGCTTCGCCTCGAGCGACGTCGCATAGATGTAGCGCGTCGTGTCGGTGAGCCCTAAGCCCAGCGCGAGCGAGCCGGCGAGCTGGATGGAGGTGTCGGCGGCGGGTGCGACGACGGCGACCGGGGTCTCGACCTTCGCCTCCACGGGCGCCTTGGCGACGACGACGGGGGTCGCCGTTTTGCTCTCACTATTCTTGCCGCAGGCCGCGACGCTTGCGCTCAGCGCCGCGGCGGCCGCGATCGCTCCCAGACGCTTTGAGGTCCATATCATTGACATGACTCCTTGCCGAGCTAACGCGTTTTTGGCGGATCTTCGGGGAAACCCCAAATCCTGGGATGCGTCTCGGCAAGGCGCCGGCGGGACCTTATAAAAAAAGTTTTCTTGCTGAAATTCCGCAAGGGTTTCGCGAGAACGGCGGAAAAACCTCAAGGGAGGCCGCGAGGGGCGCCGAAATGAGAAGGACCATCCCCCGGGAAACAGCGGGGAAATCGCGTAATCTCAAGGGTTTTCGCCAATAGACGAGAGTGGTTTAAAGGCCCTCTGGCGAAGGCAACGCACAGAAAGGAGCTTCCGGCAGCCGGTAAGCCTAAACGGAACGGTCATTTAGGGAGGTGAGGTTCAACGATGTTCAAGCCTTCTTGCGCGATCGCATCAGGATGTCCCCCATGAGTGTCCCCTGAAACCATGAGAAAGCGTGCGTTATCACGTCGCACGGCGTGGTACGAGCTGCGGCCGAGGCTGCCTTAAGGGCGGAT
Source organism: Pseudomonadota bacterium (assembly GCA_043786345.1). GTDB lineage: Bacteria > Bdellovibrionota_B > Oligoflexia > Oligoflexales > CAIYRB01 > JANOTL01. Next base: position 1,549 of record JAYVWD010000148.1, on the reverse strand, counting down.
AGGGCGCGGGGGTAAAGCGTACGTGTCAATCCGGCCTAGATTTAGAACTCACGAACGTACCCTGCAACATTTCCACACCTCGGGGGGACCAAGCGACTGGCCCCCCGCCCTTTTTTATCCCGACCCCCGCCGCAAATGCTGCGTCCAAGCGCGCGAACCGGCTCGGGAATCGAGCGGGACTCAGCGCGGCTACCCCGGTCGCCCGACCTGAGGTCTGCAGATGCGCTGGCGCCCTCTTCCAGAGCGGGCTCCGGGGCACCACTAGAGGAGACCCCATGGAACGCAATCGGTATCTGGCGCCCCGCGCGCTCGTCGGCTTCATCGCGGCAGCGCTTCTATCCCACGGTGGACGGGCGCGCGCTCAAGGGCCGGAGCCGGCGCCCTTCGCCTTCGACCTCCACGATAAGGACCAGCCCTTCGAGCCAGGGCACAGCTGCGCGGAGCTCGCGTTTCTGACGGAGGCGGAGCTCAAGGAGGCGGTCAGCCCGGCCTTCCAGTCGGATTTCCACGCCTTCTGCCACCCGGAGGAGCCGGAGGTCTGCAGCGACTACACCGCGTCGCTCAAGGGCCTCGGTCGCTTGATCCAGGGGGACGACGGGTACCATTGCCGGTTCATGCCGAAGGCCGCGAAGTAAGCCTTAGCTCAGAGGATATTCGCGGCCGCCGTCGCCAGCTCGGAGCGCTCGCCCCGCTGCAAGGTGACGTGGGCCGCGATCTTCTCGTTGCGGAACTTTTCGATGACGTACGTCAGCCCGTTGTTCTGCGAGTCGATGTAGGGGTTGTCGATCTGGTACGGGTCGCCCGTGAGCACGATCTTGGTGCCCTCGCCGGCGCGCGTGAGGATCGTCTTGATCTCGTGCGGCGTCAGGTTCTGCGACTCGTCGACGACGAAGTAGATGTTGGGGAGCGACCGGCCGCGGATATAGGTCAACGGCTCGACCTGGAGCATGCCCTGGTTGATGAGCTCCTGGTAGTTCTTGCTCAGGCGCTGCTTCCGCTGGTGCGAGCCGCCGGACAGCAAGAGCTCCAGGTTGTCGAAGATGGGCTGCATCCAGGGGTTGAGCTTCTCGTCGAGATCGCCCGGCAGGAAACCCAGGTCCTTGCCGAGGGGGAAGACGGGGCGGGCGACGAGGAGCTTGTGGTACTCGTCCTCGTCGGTCGTCTTCGCCAGGCCGGCGGCGATCGCCAGCAGCGTCTTGCCGGTGCCGGCGCCGCCGCTCAGCGTCACGAGCTTGATGTTGTCGTCGAGGAGCGCCTCGAGCGCGAACGTTTGCTCGAGGTTGCGGGGGTAGATGCCCCAGACGCCTTCCGAATGCGGGTCGAGCATGCGGATGCATTCGTCGTGGGCGTCGAACGAGCCGTAGACGAACTGGCTGCGGTCGGCCTCGTCCTCGAGGACGACGAACTGGTTCGGCGCGATGGCGATGCCGTCGAGGCGGATCTCGCGCTTGGTATAGAACGTGTTGATCGTCTGGGCCGACACCTTGAGGTTGATGATGCCCGTATACATGTGCGAGATGTCGACCTTGTCGGCCTCGAAGTCCTCGGC
>JAYVWD010000147.1:0-1935 GCA_043786345.1 Pseudomonadota bacterium | reverse complement strand
TCAGACGCTTCGAGAAGCGGACGAATCCCAGCGCCTCGTCCCGGAGTCCCAAGGCCGTGGTGCCCTCGATTTCGAGCCCGCCGGCGGCGCCGAGGCGCCAGACGACGACCGACCCGGCGGCGCGGGCCCCGGCCTCGTCCTCGGCGGTGAGCTGCAATTTGGGGGGGAGTCCGGCCGCGGCGAGGCGCTCCCCCTCGTCGTCGTATGCGCCGCAGGAGGTGAGGCGGCCGGAGCCGCACTCGGTCCGCATGGCCTGGGCCAACGCGTCAGCGTCGAGCCGCTCGGCGCCTTCGAGCAAAAATTCGTTGCGCGCCGCGCGCGCCAGGCTCTCCTCGAGGACCTGGCGCTCCTGGGCCAGGGCCAGGGCCACGATCGCCGCGACGCGCTCGCGCTCGGCCGGGCTCAGGCCGGCCGGCGGCACCGGGCGCCAGGCGAACGCGGCGGCGACCCCGGCGGCGGCGAGGAACAGCGCGAGGATCAAGGAGTTGAGGGTGCGCGAGCGGACCGGCATGCCGGGGTGGACCTCGGAGAAAGAGGGAGACCTTTGGGTGGCGCATCGGTAGTTTGAGCCGGGGACACGAGTCCCCGCCCGGGGCTTCACCCCGCCAACCCCCCGGTTCCCCTACACATGCGTCCAGATTTCCACCCACATCCATGCTCCCGCTGCATCGGCTGCCGCCTGCGTATGGACCTCTGCGCCTGCGCTTTGGCCCCGAAGATCGCCGTCCGGACCCAGGTCCTGCTGGTCATGCACACTAAGGAGTGGCGGCGCTCGTCGAACACCGGCCATCTCCTCCGCCTCTCGACGGACCAGGTCAAAATCAGGATCCACGGCCGCGAAGGCGAGTTGGCCGATGCCCGCGACTGGGTCGATGGGACGGTGACGCGCCCCGTCGTCCTGTATCCCGGGGACGACAGCGTCAAACTGTCGCGGGAGCTCGCCCGTCCCGAAGGCGACCCGCGTCCCCTCACCCTCATCGTCCCCGACGGCACCTGGAGCCAGGCGCGCCACATCGTCAAACGGGTGAAAGGCCTGGACGCCTTCCCCCGCGTGACGTTGCCGCGGCTCGCGGAAGTGATGCAGCGGCCGCGCAAAAACCATTTCGACGATAGGATGTCCACCTACGAAGCGCTGGCGCAGGCCCTCGCCGTGCTCGAGGACGACGGCTTGGAAGCCCCGCTCCGCGCCTTCTTCCACCAGATCGCCGCGCGGATGCTCTGCATGCGCGGGCGCGTCCGGAAGGAAGATCTCGCGGCCCTCGCTCTTCCCGGTTGACCAACCCTCATGAGTCGCGCTAACAAACTCAACAATTAACGCGTTTTTCTCATGAAATCTATTTTGGCAAGCTGGGGGGAAGACCTGATGAAACGTCTCTTGAAAGTGCTCGCTCTGGTCGCATTCATGCCGTTCGGCGGCGCCGCACGCGCCGACGACAACGAGGCCATTTACACCGCGGATTCGCTGCGTGTCATGACCCAGACCAACCTCACGTCCGTCTACCTGCAGAAGCCTGCCGGCCCGATCCCGGATGGCGACTCCAACGGCACGGCCGTCTTCTTCGCCGGCTCGATCCTCGCCCAGCCGGTCACCATGCTCGCCAACTACATCTGGCAAGGCAAGGTCTTCGACACGGACACCGGCATCCTCACGAACAAGGTCTTCGGCTTCCGCGCGATCAAGGCCAAAGTCTTCTACGGCCCCTCGCTGCTCGACGGCAAGCAGGCGGTCATCATCGACTACCACGACACGTCGATCCTCGCGCACAAGATCCGCGATGAAATCCGCCTCGTGTCCCCGAACCTCTACCTCGGCCGCGCCTACTGGCGCGGGTACCTGGGCGACTACATGATCGTGAACTTCATCCTCGATTTCAACAAGTAAACATTTTTTAGTTTACTGAAGACTCGAAAAAAAGCCCGCGCCAGCGGGCTTTT
>JAYVWD010000146.1:0-9196 GCA_043786345.1 Pseudomonadota bacterium | reverse complement strand
TCCCCGAGGAGCCGATGTCGGGGATCGTCTTCAAGATCGTGAGCGACGCGTTCGTCGGACAGCTCGGCTACGTCCGCCTCTACTCCGGCACCCTCGAGGTCGGCACCACCGTCTTCAACTCGCGCACCGGCAAACGCGAGCGCATCGCCAAGATCCTGATGATGCACGCCAACCAGCGGGAGGAGATCCCGGAAGCGTCGGCGGGCGACATCGTCGCCGTCGCCGGCCTCAAGATGGTCGCGACGGGCGACACCATCTGCGACCAGAAGGACCCGATCCGCTACGAATCCGTCGCGTTCCCGACGCCCGTCATCTCGATCGCCATCGAGCCCAAGACCGGCGCCGACAACGACAAGCTCGTGAAGACGCTCGAACGCCTGACCATCGAGGACCCGACCTTCAAGGTGACCTTCGACCCGGAGACCGGCCAGACCCTGATCGCCGGCATGGGCGAGCTGCACCTCGAGATCATCTGCGACCGCCTCAAGCGCGAATTCAAGGTCGATGCGAACGTCGGCGCGCCACAGGTCAGCTATCGCGAGGCGATCTCCGTCCGGGCGAGCGAGGAGGAGGAGTTCCACCGGGAGACGGCCGGCCTCACCCAGTATGCTTTGGTTCGGATCGAGGTCGAGCCGACCGACGAGCAAGGCGCGCTGATCTTCGTCAACCAGGCGCCAGAGGCGCAAGTGCCGCTCGCGTTCGTCAAGGGCGTGCGGATGGGCTTGGAAGAGAGCATGCAGGCCGGCCCGATCGCCGGGTTCCCGGTGCTCGGCCTCAAGGTCACGCTGCGGGGCGGCGCCTTTCAGGACAACGTCTCCGACGAGCTGGCTTTCAAGATCGCCGCCGCGGGCGCGCTCCGGTCCGCCATGCGCAAGGCCGGGCCGAAGCTCCTGGAGCCCGTCATGGCGATCGAGGTCCTGGCCCCCGAGAACTACCTCTCCAACGTCATCACCGACCTCAACAGCCGCCATGCGCGTGTCAACAACGTGTCGCTCAAGGGGCACCTGCAGATCGTCGAGGCCTCGGCGCCGCTCGCCGAGATGTTCGGATACTCGACGCAGCTGCGGTCGATTTCCCAGGGCCGGGCGACGTACTCGATGCAGTTCTCGCACTATGAGCCGGTCTCGAAGACGACGCTCGAGAGAATCACGGGACGGAGCTAAGCGTTCTCTTGACTTGGGTTTGGCGGGCTAGTAGAAAAGATTTCTCTCAGAGATGCGGGTATAGCTCAGTTGGTTAGAGCGCTACGTTGACATCGTAGAGGTCCGCGGTTCGAGTCCGTGTACCCGCACCATCTCAAGACGAAAAAAGCCCCGGATGATTCCGGGGCTTTTCGCGTGAGAGCCGCTTTTTTCAGAGCTTGGCGGCGACGCCGACCAGGTACTGGGTCGTTTTGGTCGTCTTGGTCGCGGTGGGGGAGATGTCGTCGTCGTTCTTGCTGACCACGACGGCGTGGTAGCGGAACGGCCGGGTCGACGGGCGGAACTCGACGCCGAGGTTGCCGCGTTTGTACTTGCGGGTGTCCTTGCCGTCGACCTTTTCGCCGTCCTGGCTGAACTTGACGAAGGGGCGGAGGTGGACGGCCTGGATGTTGTAAGCGAGCTGGGCGACGACGGTCGCGAGCTTCGAGTCGAGGCTCGTCTTCTCGACGCCGGCGTGCGTGGCCGCGTCGAGGGCGTAGAACTTGAACTTGGGCTTCACGAACTGGTCGTACTCGAGGTCCAGGTCGGCGCCGGAGAGGCTTACCTCGGAGCCGACGCCGATGGCGGTGAAGTTCACCTTCTGGTCGCGCACCGGGGTGCCTTCGTCGCCGTTACGGACGCGCGAGATGCGGTCGACCGAGACGATCGGCTTGACGATGCCGCCGGCGAGGTTGCCGTGCCAGGCGAGGGCCATGCTGACGTTCTCGCCCTTTTGGCGGCCGACGGTGACGCCGGTCGTGCTGTCCGTGTAGCCGTTGAAGACGTCGAGGGAGAGGATTTGGCCGGCGACGGTGTAGGAAAGGTCCAAGCCAGCCGTTAAAGGGAGGTATTGGTAAGCGACGAGCGTGGTCATGAGCGACTCGTAGTACCGGTCCATGGAGCTGTAGTCATTTTCGAGCGACAGGGCGTTCATCGGAATGCGCCCGATGCGGAGCGCCACGCCTTCGCAGAGGCGGTGCTCGAGGTAGGCGCGGTCGAGGGCCGCGATCGAGGTGTCGGTGCCGGCCGTGGTCTTCTCGAAGAGGGCGTTTTTGACGTCGAGTCGCAGGGTGTACGAGACCGAGTCGGTCAGGTCGCCCGACATGGCCATCCGCGCCGTTTTGACCGTGAAGGCCTGGGTGGAGCGGGCCGGCAGGTCCCCGTCCTTGGTCGTGGTTCCCGTCGCCTCGACCCGGAGCTGGAAGCCCGTCTTGTTGACGAGGGGCTTGGAGTCCGCCGGCTTCTGGTCCTGGGCCAGGGCGCCGGTGGAGAGGACTGCGGAAAGGCCCGCAAGAATGACAAAAAGACGCATGAAATCAACCCTTTCGAGGTGAGCTACGGGGGCGAGAGGACGGCGGATAGTAATGAAGGCGCGGATGAGCGTCAACGGATTTGCGGGCACTTCAGGGAATATTAATAGACCCGCGGCGACTCTCGGAAGGACCGGAGGTTTGCTAGAATTGAGGAAAGCATCCCGACAATCAAACCGACCCCCCGTTTTCCTGAGGAGCACCCCATGAAACGCCTCTGGCTCATTCTCGGCCTCGCCGCCCTCGCGTCCGCCTGCCAAACGACGAACATGCAGATGCGCGCCAAATCACCCGGAGCCAACGTCTCGGGCGCGGGCGCCTGCCTGCGCGTGGCGGACCGCCGCTCGGAGTGCGAAGACCAGGTCGGTTGCTTCTGGGACTACGACGCCGGTTCGTGCGCGGCGTCGCACTGAAAGTCTGTCGAGAAATGGTCGGATGCTAGGCGCCGACCAGGGCCCCCGCGAGCCGGCGAGTGGGGAGCCGAAACCGGAGTCCCCCGCCCCCGCTGCGAGTCTCGCGGGGACCCCTGAGTCTCGCGGGGACCCCTGAGTCTCGCGGGGACCCCTGGCGCGTAAATGAGAATTTCGGCGCTGGTCGGCAACGACGCAAACGGCCATTTCCCGACAGACTTTGAGCCTTAGCGACGGTCCGGCGCCGCTGCTCGAGGCGGCACGTCGTCGGCGTACGCGGTATCTTCCTGCCGATGAAACACGCCAACAATCGATTGTCCCAAACGTTTCAGGGTGTTGGAGCGTAAGCGGACCTCGACCGGCATGCCGAGCTCGACCCCCATCAGGTCGCGGTCGGGAGCTATCGTTACGGCGGCGTACTGGTGGAGGTCGAGCGGGCGGTCGGGCATGCCGGTGCGCTTGGCGTGCTTCGGCACGCGATTGATCTCGATGACCTTGCCGGTGACCTGGGCGTGGCCCACCGGCAGCACGATCTCGGACTCCGAGCCGATGGCGATGCGGTCGGCGTCGTCCTGGTTGATGAGGGCCTCGACGGTCAGCTCCTGGGCCTCGCGGGCGCGGAGCTGGGCGACGAGGTCGCCCTTTTTCGCGTGCTCGCCGGTCGTCGAGTAGAAGGCCTCGACGACGCAGTCGCACGGGCTGCGGACGACCAGGTCCTCGCGGCGCAGGCTCAGGGCGTGAAGCCGTGCCTCGCGAACGCCGACGTCGGCCCGCGCCAGCGCCACGGACTCCTCGAGGCGCGGCGGCGTCATGTTTTCGAGCCGGGCGAGGCTCGCGTCGAAGCCCCTGGCGAGCAGGCGCAGGCGGGACTCGGCGTCCTCCTGGTCCCTGGTCGCCTGGGCGGCCTCGTAGCGGGCCTCCAGGGCGAGCTTGTGGTCGGTGTCCACCTCGTCCCGGGCGATCATGCCGCCGGCCGCGAGGCCCTTGGAGCGCTCATAATGGGCCGCGGTGAGCTCGAGCTGGGTCTGGGCGCGCTCCTTGCGGGATTTGGCGAGCCGGAGGGCGGACTCGGCGTTGACGCGGGCCTCGTGGCCGGCGCTGCTCATCAGGCCGGCCTGCTTCGCGAGGAGCTCGAGCCGGGTCCGGTCGCGCTCCAGCTCGGCGGCCGCGACCTCGGTGTCGCCCTTGAGGACGTTGTCGATCATCTCGAAGACGACGTCGCCCTGGCGAAGGGGTTGGCCCATCTTGAGGACGGCGCCGTCGAGCGAGCCGTCGCTCGGGGCCCTGATGTCGAGCGTCGGCGCCGATACGGCGGCGAGTTTGGTCTCGAGGATGGTCATGCGGTCGTAGGCGAGCGTGCCCGCGACGAGCGCGAGCAGGATGCCGGCGGCGAAGGTCGCGGCGAAGTTGACGCGCTGCCGGAGCCGGGCCCGGGCCGCCGACGACCGCGACGGCGGCGGCGGCGGGGCCTTGCGGTTCGCGGGGGCGCCGACCGTGTGGATCACGCCGTCGACAGCGACGAGCTTGCCGGAGAGCGTGCTCTCGACCACGAAGCGCAGGGTCTCGGCTTGGGGCCGCGTCAGCTCGAGGAAGCGGAAGCCGGCGCGGCCCTTGTCGGCCTGGCGCCAGACCGGCGCGACGCGCAGCGCCAGCTTGAGCTCGAACCCCTGGCACGGAAGCGCGAGCGCGATGGTCGCGGCGCCTTGCCAGAGGGCGTCGGCCGGGACCTGGGAGAGCCCGAGGCCGCCGAGCGACAGGTCGTTGAGCTCGCAGTCGCGGCCATCGATGGAGACCTGGGCGCTTAGATCGACGCGCATTTGATGCCTATCGCTCGGCGGGTCTTGTCTGATGGTCATGGACGTTGATCCCCTGTCGACGATGTCAAGGCTTGCGGCCATAGCGATTTGAGGGCGGTGAGCCGGGGTGGCGGCAAGACGTCCGCGACGATCGCCATGATCGTCAGGAAACTCGCGCCGGCGAGGGCCGTCAGGTAACGGGTGTAAAAGAGCTTGAGCGGCGTGTGCGCCTTGCCGACGCTCGAGACCCCTTGGCGGGTCCAGCTCTGCTGGTCGACGCGGAAGCTCATGTGGATTTTCAGCAGGGCGCCGTAGAGCTGCGTGTAAATCAGGAGCAGCGGATAGTAAGGGCTCAGGCGGCGGCGCAGGCCGCCGAGGATCAGGCCCTGCACGAAGCGGCTGGTAATCACCCAGACGAAGTAGGCGAGGATGTACGCGGGCGTGCGCGTGACGGCGCTCAACAGGCAGAAGGCCGGGCCGCACAGGGCCGTCCACATCGAGAGCCGCTGGTCGACCAGGGCGAGCCAGGTGTAGAGGCCGGTGCGCTTCGGCCCGAGCTCGACGGCGCGGCCGTTGCTGCGGAGCATGTTGCCGAACCAGCGCACCATCAGCTTGGTCGTCCCGTCGACGAAGCCCGGCGCCGGCAGCTTCTCGAAGCAGCCGAGCCGCACGTCGGGCACGTAGAGCATCCGCCAGCCGTTCTTGAGGGCCCAGTACCAGGTCGACTTGTCGTCGCCGGTGAGGAACTTGAACCGGCCGTGGCGCCAGTGGTCGATCTCGTCGTTCTGGAGGAGGTCGATGAAGCCCTCGTCCGTCGCGATGCGCGCGCGGAACATCGAGAAGCGGCCGGTCAGCACGAGGAGCCGCCGCGACATCGCCATCGAGCACATGAGCAGGTGCCGGTGAGCGTAGCGGAGGTCGTACCACTCCTTTACCCAGTCGTTACCGTCGGTGATCCCGAAATTGTCGGAGGTGAGGCAACCCAGGTCCTTCATCGAGCGGAAGAAGCCGGCGCAGCGGCGGAAGGCGCGCGGCTCGAGCAGGCTGTCGCCGTCCATGAGCACGACGAGGTCCTCGGGGCGCGGCAGGCGCCGCGCGATCGCGCGCAGGGCCTCGGCCATCGCATCGCGTTTGCCGGTCCCCGCCTGGCGCATGAGAACCAGGTGGATGTCCACGGGCAGGCTCATGGAGGCGTGGAGCTCGGAAAGGAGGCTCATCTCGGCGGTGTCGGTGACGGCCGCGACGATGGTGACCGGCGCGCCGTACCGAGCGGCCTCGCGGAAGAGGGCGCGATAAACCTTGACGGTGACGCGCGGCTCCATGCGGTAGCTCGTGATGAGCACAAAGATCCGCGGCAGCTCGCCCGCTTGCGCCGCCGCCTCGATCGCCTCGTCGGCGCGCGCCCGCCAGGTCGGGTAGCGAAGCTTGCGGAACAGGAGCGCCCGCACGAGGTGCGTCGCGGCCCAGGAGTAGCGCCAGATGCCGATCACGCCGATCGTGAAAAAGAGCTTTTTGTCCGACGGGTGCAGGAGGTGGTCGGGGATGAGGCCGTAGAGCGCCGCGAACACGCCGACCCAGACGAACATTCCCCGCCGACAACGGCCTGCGGGCGCGGTCTCGGCGCGCGCAGGCTCGGCGATTTGGTCGGTGGCGACGGCAATCATCTGGATGAGGATTTTCTTCTTGGGGGCAGTCTTAGAGACTGCGCCAAGTGATATCAGGTCCAAAGGCCTGCTGCAAGGCTCGGGGGGCTTGCGGCTCTAAGCTTTCGCGTCTCGCGGAGGTCGCCTAAAAAATCTCGACACGGGTGGAAAACAGTGCCACAAACAGCCCCGATATAGAAGCTGGGGACGGTTAATCTTGCCTCGCGTTAACCAAACTTTTTTTCTAATGATTCTCGGACTGGTGTTTCCGGGCCTTTCGGGGTGCCGCGAAGGCAATAGCCCGAAATGCTATATGCCCGGGCCGACCGCCGACGACAGTCTGGCGCGTCCGGCGCCGCTCGTGACGCTCCAGGGCGCCGCCCTCAACCGCGCGAAACGCGCGAACTTCGAGTGCCCCCGCAGCTGGGGGGCCGACGTCAAGCAGCTCAAATACTCCGCCAACCGGACGCGCTCCCTGCCCCTCCGGACCATCGTCGACAAGACCGGCATCGCGCCGAGCGGCGACCGGCACGATTATTTCAGCATCGGCCGATACTTTTGGCCCGACCCCGACAAGGCTAACGGCCTCCCTTGGAAGCGGCGCGACGGTCAGATAAATCCCGATGTCATGTCGGCGCAGTACGATAAAGTGGCGAGCGACGCGATGTTCTCGGCCGTGTCGACGCTCGCGACGGCCTACTTTTTCCTCGGGGACGAGGCCTATGCGCAGCGCGCGGCGGAGTACCTGAGGGCCTGGTTCATCGAGCCGGCAACGGCGATGAACCCCAACCTCACTTATGCCGAAGGTGTGCCGGGCGACGCCGAAGGGCGCGCGCAGGGGCTCATCGAGTTCAGCAAGCTCGTCGACCTTTTCGACGCGGTCGCGCTCATCTCCGACTCGCCGGCCTGGCCGGCGGAAAGCCAGAACGCGCTGCGCGCCTGGATGCTTCGCTACTACGAGTGGCTGACGACGCATCCGAACCCGCTCAAAGAGTCGGAGGCGAAGAACAACCACGGTACCTACTTCGACGCCCAGCGCGCCGCGCTCGCCGTCTACCTCGGCAAGATCGACGAGGCGCGCTCCGTCATCGACGGGGCGAAGACCAAACGGCTCGCGGCGCAGGTCATGCCCGACGGCTCACAGCCCGAGGAGATCGCGCGGGCAAACAGCTGGTTCTACTCGACGTTCAACCTGATGGCGCTGGCGGATCTGGCGGCGATCGGCGGCCGGGTCGGCGTGGACCTCTGGGGATACAAGACCGAAGACGGGCGGTCGCTGCGCGGCGCCCTCGATTTTCTGCTGCCGTATGCCTTTGAAGGCAAGGAGTGGCCGCACAACGGCGGCGTCGAGATCGGGCGCCTTTACGAGCCGTTGTTGCGGGCGTCCGCCGGCCTGGCGGACCCGCGCTACGGCGAGCTCGCGCGCTCGCTGGGCGATACCGACGGCGACGGGTATGCCGAGGACGACGACAGGGCGCGGGGCCCGGTGCGCCTGCTCTGGGGTTTTGCGGACAAATGAGCGGCGGCGGTTACCGGCAGTCCGCGCTCTGAAGGGTTTGCTTGAGCGTGCCCTGGAAGCAGAGGTCGTTCGTGCCGGACGCGCCGTTGGTGTTGCCGCAGTTGAACCCGCCGCTCCCGAGCGGTCCCATGTAGGTCAGCCAGCCGGTGCCTTTGAAGACGCCGCAGTATTGCCGCGTGGAGTCGAAGGTGCAGACGCACTGGTTGGAGCGGACGGTGCCGTTGTTGTTCGGTTGGCGGCTGCCCGGCTGGCGCACGACCTGGCTCGGCGTGCTCTGGGGGGTGTTGGCCGTGTCGCCGATGTTGCGGCGGCAGGCGTCCTCGAACGCGTTGACGTTGTTGTCCTGGCGGTCGCGCGCGAACGAGCGGAGCGATAGCTTCGTGAGGCCGCAGCGGCAGCTCATGCCGTCGTCGGAAAGGGCGTCGTCCTGCGGGCTGCCGCCGGCATTGCTGCAGCTCCGGCGGAAGGCGTCCTTGACCTCGGGCGTGTTGTTCGGGAGCGGGTTGTTCTGCACGCCCTGCCGGCAGGCGTCGGCGCCGCGCTGGTAGAACAGCGTCTCGGTGAGGTCGTTGTTGTTGCCGCAAGCGCAGACGTTGACGTTGCTGGTGTTGCGGCGGACCTGCGCGCCGGTGGCGCGGCAGTCGGTCTCGAAGCGCGTGCCGGTGCCGTTGACGCCCACCGCCTGGCGGCAGGACTCGATGCCGCGCTGGTAGAAGGTCGCCTCGATCAACTCATTGGTCGTGCCGCAGGCGCAGACATAGGCGCTGCTGGCGTTGCGGCGGAACTGCGCCCCGGCGGCGCGGCAGTCGGTCTCGAAGCGGGTGCCGGTGCCGCTGACGCCGGCGGCCTGGCGGCAGGACTCGATGCCGCGCTGGTAAAAGTTCGCCTCGTTGAGCTCATTGGTCGTGCCGCAGGCGCAGACGAGGGTGTTGCTGGCGTTGCGGCGGAACTGCGCCCCGGCGGCGCGGCAGTCGGTTTCGAAGCGCGTGCCCGTGAGGGGGACGGTGCCGCCGCCGTTCAAGGCGGCCTGGCGGCAGGAGTCGATGCCGCGCTGGTAGAAGACGGTGTCGGTGAGGTCGTTGTTGGCGCCGCAGGGGCAGACCCAGATGTTGGTCGGGTTGCGGCGGAGCGTGGCGCCCGCGGTCCGGCAGTCGGTCTCGAAGCGCGTGTTGGCGGTCGGCAGCTGCGACTGCGGGGTCATGTTCTCGAAAGCCTCGCCGGTCCGGAACAGCTCGCAGGCCTTGTTCGTGCGGAACGCGTACGTCCCGAGGTCTTCCTCGGCCCCGAAGCATTCGCCCATCTTGGCCGCGCGGCAGGAGTCGATCTTGAAGTCCGTG
>JAYVWD010000145.1:0-5089 GCA_043786345.1 Pseudomonadota bacterium | reverse complement strand
GGCGGCGCCGCGACGGCCGCGACGCCGTTCCTCAAACAGGTCTCCGAATCTCCCTGGCAGATCGGCATCGAGCTTACGCCCGAAGCCGCCGTGGGGGTCGATGCCATCAATGTAACGCCTTTGCACGCTTTTCCTATCATCAAAGGCAGATCGATGTATCCAGGCAGGAAACAGAGAGCGCCAAACTGGAGCCCTGTTCCGGGCTCCCCGATGCGACTAACGTTGAGACTCGAGACGAACGGTTTGATCGGACGCCAAATCCAATGGAGGACTTTATGAAACGCATGATCCTTTCGGTATCCAAGGTCGCGGTGCTGTTCCTGGGACTGAGCGGCATCGCGCACGCCGCCCCGCTCACGCGGGCGGTACAGGTCGTCGAAGGAACGGAGACCCATCTTTATCTGGGGACCGCGTTCGGCCAGACGCTCTACACGTTCGACCTCGACGCGAACGGGCAATCGGCCTGCGCGCAGACCTGCGCGGAAAAGTGGCCCCCGCTTCTGGTCAGCGCGGCGGACGCGGCGACTCTGGCGGCCCCGTACGGCACGACGACCCGGGCGAGCGGCCTCATCCAGGTCACCTACGGGAATAAGCCCCTTTACACGTTTTTCCTCGATCACGTCGAAGGCGACGACAAGGGCGACGGTGCCGGCGGCGTTTGGCACGACATCGACTTCGAATGAGCGCGGTCGGCCCCGGCCGACGGCTCAGCCGAGTCCCTGCACGGGTGCGGCGACCACCTGGATTTTCCGGCGCAGCCGCTCGACCGCGGCCGTGAAGTCGCTGCGGTGACCGAGGTCGGGATCCGCGGCCACCGCGGCGCGCAGCGCGGTCGAGTCCCGCTTGATTTCCTGGAAGTCCGCCTTGAGGTCGGCGCAGCTCCCGCGGAACATGACGCCGTGGAACTGGTGCGTGACGATCTTCAACATTGCGGCGCGGTCGGACGCGGCGCCGTCGACGGCGCCGTCCGGCACCTGGACGCCGCCGTCGCGCTGTAGGATTCGCTGCGTTACATGGAGCCGCCGCCGTGGCCGCACTCGGTGCGCCAGGTGCTCGGCGACATCCAGCTCGCCGCCGGCAAGCTGCTCGCCGCGGAGGCGGCGTACCGCGCCGACCTCGCGAAGCTCCGCGACAATGGCTGGAGCCTCAACGGCCTCGCGAAAAGCCTCGCCCAGCACGGGCGCGTGCTCGAGGCCGCCGAGGTCCGGAAGCGCTTCGAGCGCGCCTGGGCGCGGGCCGACTACGAGCTCGGGCGCTGATTTCAGGGGCGCCGCGGCTTCCGGATTTTCCCAACGAAAATCGGGCCGGCAACGTCGGATTGCAAGGATCTGGCTCATGGCGCGGGTAAAAGGGAGGGATCGCGCTTGCGATGGATGCTTTTTGCCGTAGCCGGGGTGTCGGGCCTCGCGGCGGGCTACTTTCTTCAGGAGCTCCAGGGCAGCGGGTTTCCCGACGGCTACCGTTCGGCGCTCGATCGCTTCCATGAAACGGCCTATCCGCTCTTCGCGGCGGCGCTCACCCTGCTCGCGCTCGGCGCCTTGGGGCTCGGAGTCCGGTGGGCGAACGCGGCGGCCCGCCGGAAGGCAAAAGCCGTGGTCCTCGCGGCGGGGGCGCTGGGCCTCGCTTGTTTGGCGATCGATTTCTACGCGGCGGGATTCTTCGAGCACGGCGGCGGGGGCTGACGCTCACGGCCCCTTCGTGCGGACTTTCCGGTAAACCTTCACCGCGAAATGCGGCAGGCGCCTCTGCCAGGTCTGCCACTCGTCGCTCAGGCGCTTCACGGTGTGCGGCGAGTTCGCCGCATACGATTCCTTCGAGTACGTGTAGTCGCTCAGCAGATAGGTGGAGGCGTGCTTCAGCCAGCGGTAGTCGATCGGCCCGCCCTCGTTCGGCACGTCGAAAAACACGAGGACGTCGCCGTAGCGCAGCCGCTCGCGCGCCGTGTCGACCTCGAAGAACTCGTGGGTGAGGGCGTACCAGAGCTCGTCATTGTTGATCATCGCGGCATGAAAGCCGGGCTCGGCCTTGCTGTTGACGGCCGGCAGCGAGGGCAACCGCGGGTCCTGGAACGACAGCGCCGTCCGGAAGCAGTTGGGGCCGCGGTATTTCGTGAACTGGCCGACGCTGGCGCGGGCGATGCGCGGCAGGAGCTCCCGGTCGACGTCGAGCTCGCCCTCGGCCGCGACATTGGCCAAGACGGTCGCGAGCTCGGCGGCGTCGAGGTACGGCTCCAGCTCGGAGATCAGGGCCCGCCGCAGCAGCGCGCTTTGGCGGAGCGGCGTCGTCGAGAGGCTCAAATGGTGGTGCGGCTGCGCCAGGGTCGCGAGCAGCGCCGCCTGATCGACGAGCGCGAGGCCCTCGGTATCGAGCCGCACGGTGTCTTTGGTCGCGCCGGGCGCGGCGGCCCGGCGTTTGGCGGCGTAACGTCGCAGCGCCGGCAGCTGGCCGGGCGCGGCGAGGCGGGCGAGGAAGGCGGCGCGTTCCTGGCCGCCGTGCGGCAGGTGGAGCTCGATCGGATCGATCGTCGGATCCTGGAGCGTCGCGGCGGCGCGTTGGCGGAGCGTCGATGGAGATGGCGTTACCGTGCGGCGCTCGTCCCGAAGTGGCAGGCGCAAGCCGTGCGGCAGTTGGCGCAGGTCGTGGACGTACGGGAGCGCCTGGGCGGCGGCCGGCGCCGGAAACGGCGCGAAAACGAGGGCGACGATCCCGACCAGCCAGATGGCGAGGACGGCTGGGAGTCGGTGATGGGTGCGCGGCCCTCGGTTCATGACCGGGGGTTTTGCAAGGCCAGTGCCAGGAATTTTCCATGTAAGGCGCTAATTCATCTCGGCTTTATGATGTCCGGGTGTCTAAACCGGCGAGACCCCGACCAGGAATCAGGCGATGCCGCGCCTAACGGCGACGTGGCCGTCAGGATCGCGCGGATGATGGCGCTCCGTGTCGAGGCGAAAGCAGCGGCTCCGGGTCCCCTGCAGGTCAACACCGTGCGCGCGCCCAAGTCGCCGTGAAGACGAGTATATTGCCCCGCCACGACGGGATTTTCAGGCGGCATCGGATCGCCGGCCTCCTTCGGATATAATTGTGGGACGGAATATGTCCCCAGATCAAAAGAACAAACCGACCTCTTGGGTAGGAGAGCGTTCATGGCTCGCGCGTCGCGCATCGGGTTTAAGTTGGGCATGGGCGCCCTGGTCGCCGCGGCGGTCGGCTTCCTTTCCTGCCGGACGACGCAAGGCCCGACGGCCGCCGTCAAGGACACCGTCGCGGACAAGCCGCAGTTCGTGAAGACGCAGCTGGAAATGTCCGGCGATCCGGGCACGGGCACGGTATCGGTCCGGTTCGACTCCCGCGCCGCCAACGTCCCCGCCGGCACGACGCTCGACCTCGAGTGGGACGTCGTCCGCGCCCACGTCGACGTCAATTGCAGCTCGCTGAAGCGCCACGAGACCGTCACCGTGCCGGCCGGTGACGGCAAGGTCGCCTTGACGTTCCAGGTCGCTCCGTCCTTGTTGACGGACTCGCTCGTCCCCGGCACCGGCGACCCGGCCAAGGTCACCAAATACGGCGGCGCCGGCATCAACGGCTTCAAAGGCGATACGGTGATCGCCGGCTGCCTCGCGATCCCGGGGCAAGGCCTGGTCGCGCAAGGGAGCGCGTTGCCCGACGCGGTGAGCGCCGGCGCCAAGAGCCGCAAGTCCCTCGGGCTCGCCGACGAGGGCGACGACGACTCGGCGCTGCCGATCGGCACCCGCTACGCGGAACGCTGCGCGAAAGCGATCGGCTACATCAAGCCGTTCAGCTGCGTCGACGACGGACGCACCGTGCCGATCACGGTCGAAGGCGTCGAGCAGACGAGGTTCGTCAAGAAATGCGACCGCCCCCAGTACCTGACCCTCGGCGGCCCGACGCAGTGCGCCACCAACACCCGGGTCAATCGGATGAAGGTCTATACCGACAAGACCTACACGACCGAGCGGACCGACTCCCTGGCCGTCTTCTTCTGCCGTCACTACGAGGATCCCGTCGACCTGACGCCCATCGGCGGCCGGGTCGGCCCCGACTACCCGTACTTTCACGACGTCGCGATCATCGAGCAGAATAAGGAATCCGGAAAAACCTGCTATTTCCAGGCCCTCGGCGGCGGCCGGCCGCAAGGCGAAAAAGACGAGGACCTCTACGGCCTGCGGGTGCCATCGCCGACCGAGACGAACGACGAGTTCGAGGCCAACACCACGCCCGAGCAAAAGACGGCGGGCGCCCAGCACGCCTGGCCCGACGCGAACGGCGGCTTCTGGCTGAGCCCCGGGAACATCGGCGCCATCCACTGCGTGTCGTGCCACGACAGCGACCCCTTCATGCACAGCCCCTGGATCGACCAGATGAAGGTCCTCGACGCCAGCAACCAGCCGACCGACAAGCTGCTCGTCCCGAGCAACGCGCGGGGGATCTACAAGATCATCAGCGGCGGCGTCCCCCAGATCAAAAACTGGGACACCTCCTATTCCGTCAAGACCGCCGACTCCGCCTGCGAGTCCTGCCACCGGATCGGGTCGATGAACACCTGCCGGACCTGGAGCAAGGACGCCTATCCGCTCCACGACGACGGGGTCGACTACCCCCTTGCCGCCTATTACGACCCCGATTCGAAGGGCCCGTGGGCGACCAAGCATCCAAACCACCACTGGATGCCGCCGCCGCCGGCCGATGCGGGGGAGCGGACGGACTGGGAAGCCTCGCTCCCCGACTACAAGGCCAGCGCGACCGAGCTCCGCCAATGCTGCACGCTCAAAAAAGGCGGCAAGACGCTGCTCAGCTACGGGCAGATCATGCAGCCGACCGGGCATAAATTGAGCCAGGCCGACATCGACTACCTTGGCACGAAGGGCTGTACGGTCGCGCCGATCACCGAGGTCGTGGACCGCTGAACTCGACTTTGGCGGTTTAGCTTTGCGTATTTTCGAAGCGTTTACGTGAAATCACTCGGGAAATTGCTATCGGGACGAATTTAAACGACGTCGTCCAAGACCGGAGATGTTGGTAATTCCACGTTCAAGCGCGGATCATGGATATTACATAAGTGCCTTCAAGA
>JAYVWD010000144.1:0-5143 GCA_043786345.1 Pseudomonadota bacterium | reverse complement strand
CGGCTGTCGTTGAAGACCTTGGGGTTGTTGCGCTCCTCGCCCGTCATGGAGTCGATCATCGCCTTGATCTTGACGAGCTCCTTGTCGTCGAAGTTGATGCCTTGCGGCAGCATCCCCTGGATCGGGAGCTTGGCCATGACGTCCTTCAGCGGTCCCATCCGCTGGATCATGGAGAGCTGCTCGTAGAAGTCCTTGAAGGTGAACTGCCCCTGCAGCATGCGCAGGGCGTCGGCCTCCTTGTCGCCCTCCGCGGCGCGCTCGAAGTCGTGCATGAGGCCGACGACGTCGCCCATCCCGAGGATGCGGCTCGCGAGGCCTTCCGGGCGGAACTCCTCGAGGCGGTCCAGGTCTTCGCCCATGCCGAGGAACTTGATGGGGCGGCCGGTGACCTCCTTGATGCTCAAGGCGGCGCCGCCGCGGGCGTCCCCGTCGAGCTTGGTCATGATGACGCCCGAGAGCTCGAGGCGCTGGTGGAACGTCTTGGCCGTGGCGACCGCGTCCTGGCCCATCATCGCGTCGCAGACGAAGAGGATGTTGTCGGGCTTCGTCGCGGCCTTGATATCGACGAGCTCCTGCATCAGGGCCTCGTCGATCGCGAGGCGGCCGGCGGTGTCGATCAGGATGGTGTCGCAGCCGAGCTCGAAGGCCTTGGGGACCGCCTGCTTTGCGATCTCGACGGCCGTCGCGCCGGCGACGTGGAAGACGGGGACGCCGACCTTGGCGCCGAGGACCCGCAGCTGCTCGACGGCGGCCGGGCGGTAGATGTCGGCGGCGACCAGGAGGGGCTTGCGCTTCTTGTTGGTGATCAGCCATTTGGTGAGCTTGCCGGTGGTCGTCGTCTTGCCCGACCCCTGGAGGCCGACCATCATGATGACCGCCGGGCGGTTGCCGGGGAAGTCGAGCTCGGTGTTGACCGGGCCCATGAGGTTGACGAGCTCCTCCTGGCAGATCTGGACGAAGTGGTCGCCCGCGGTGACCCGCATGGCGGCGCCGGCCTGGCCCGCCTTCAGCTGGACGGAGCGGCCGATGGCCTTCTCCTTCACGTCGCTGACGAACTTCCGGGCGACGCCGTACTCGACGTCGGCCTCGAGCAGGCTCCGGCGGATGTCGCCGAGGGCCTCTTCGATGTTGTCCTCGGTCAGCGTGGCCTTGCCGCGGAATTTGTCGCGGGCCTGGCGGAATCCTTCGCTAAGGACGTCCAGCATTAAGTCTCCAAAAAAGAGGCGGATATGATCCGAAACCTCACCCTATATCCTTATTAAATGAGGGTGTCAAACCACAGAAAGCCTGGTATCTAAGAGAGTTAGACCCAAGGAGGACTCATGAGCGCCATCGTCCCGCGCTCGACGGACGTAGACCATCTGAATTGGCTGGGGCGGTTCGGCGGCAACCCCGAGTTTCGCGGGCGGCGGGTGCTCGACCTCGGCTGCGGTTCCGGCTTCCTGTGCGCCCTCGTGGCGCGCCACGGCGCCCTGCAGGCCATCGGGGTCGACCTGATGCCGCCCGACGCCCCCGCCGACGCGGCGCACCCCTGGACCTACGTCAAGCTCGACCTCGAGGCGGACGACTGGGACCGCCCGGTCCGGGCCGTGGCCGGCCTCGGCGGCGGAGACGGCGTCGCCGCGGCCCCGTCCCTGGGCTTCGACTGGGTCTTCGCCTTCGACGTTCTGGAGCACCTGACGGCGCCGGCGCGTTTCCTCACCCAGATCCGCGCCGTGCTCGCCCCCGGCGGCCGCCTCTTCCTGACGACGCCCAACGTCAACTCCTGGGAGCGCGTCGTGCGCGGCGCGCGCTGGTCGGGCGCGACCGACCCGCAACATAAAACGTTGTTTACGAGCTACAGCCTGGCGTTCCTCCTGCAGCGCTGCGGGTTTCGCGCCGCCCGGGTCCGCGCGCCGCTCCGCAGGCTGCTGTGGATGGGGCCCCTTTGCCCGCCGGTCGGCGCGCAGCTGGTCGCCGTCGCCCAGGCATAAATGCCTAAGTTTAACCGTCCGTCTAGAAAAAAATCTAGATAGGCCGGCGCGCGACCCGCATCTTTTGCCGGACTTCTTGGTATGATCCGGGGGTCACAAGAGACGCGCAGGAGTACGAGTGAAGCTGGCGTGGTATCGCACCGCCCTCGACTATTGGACGAGGCTGGGAACACGGCGGGGCGACTCGCCCGAGGCGCTGCGCGCGGCCGCGTTCGCGAACGTGCTCGCCGGGCTCGTCACCGTCGGCGGGCTGGTCATGGCGGTCACGCTGTTCACCGTCCACGACGGCTTGGCGCTCGCCACGCTGGCGCTCAGCCAGGCCTACCTGGTGCCATTTTTACTTCTGCACCGGGCCGCGAAAAACCCGGCGCGCCTCTACATCATCCTCTTTCATAACCTCGCGAGCGTCGCCTTCACGCACATGATCGGACCCGGAGCCGGCTCCCAGCTGATCACCTTCTTCACCGTCGGCACGCCGATCATGCTATTCGACCGCCGCGCGCGCGGCTACATGATCGTCGGCGTGCTCTCGTCGCTCTTCGCCTTTTTCCTGCCGGTCTGGTTTCCGCGCGTCCTGGGCGGCATCCTCCCGCAGATTCCGGTCGACCCCGCGCAGACGCTGATGCTGCGCACCACCATGGCTTTTCTGACGTTCGCCGTGATCCTGGTGGAGCTCTTCTACCTCAAGACGCAGTTCGAGCGCGCCGAGCAGCGCCTGCACCGAGTCGTGGAAAACACCGGACAGCTCCTCAAGATCGCCTGCCACGACATGGCCTCGCCCCTCGCCGTGCTCGACACGGCCCTCGAGATACGCGAGCGCGAGCTCGACGGGCGCGCGCCGGACCGCGTGCACCTCGTCCTCAAGCGCACCTCCGAGCGGATCCAAAGCCTCCTGACCGTCATCCGCAAGCTGCACGCTGCCTCGGATGCGCGCGTCGACCTGCAGCCCGTCCTGCTGACCGAGGCCGTGAACGCGGCGGTCGCGTCGATCGGGGACGCCCTCGGCGCGAAGCGCATCCTCCTCGAGACCGAGGGCCTGACCGAAGACCTCGCGGTCATGGGCGACTGGACCATCATGACCGAGAGCATCCTGGCGAACGTCCTGAGCAATGCCGTGAAGTTCTCGCCGCGCGGCGGCGCGGTGCGGGTCGTCGCCGCCTCGAATAAACACGGAATTGTTTTGTCCGTCGTCGACCACGGCATCGGCATGGCGCCGGAGATGGTGCACGGCGCCACCCGCGGCGAGATGCTGCCCTCGCGGCCCGGAACCGAAGGCGAGACCGGGAGCGGCTTCGGGCTGACGCTCGTGCGGACGTTCATGACGAAGCTCGGCGGGCGGGTGACGATCGAGTCGGAGGTCGGGGCCGGGGCGCGCGGCGGGGTGGGGACGACGGTGCGGCTCTTTTTTAGGGATGCGAGGGTCGGGGCGGGGTGAAAGGGAGGTTTTCGGGTAAGCTCGAATCCCCCGACTGGAGGATCGACCTGATGATGTCCCGTCTCCTGTGGCTGCTCCCGCTCGCCCTCGCCGCCGCCTGCACCACCCGAGGCTCTAAACCTCGCGCTCCAAAAGCCCGCGGCGCTACCCCGGCCCTCCCCGCGCCGCCTCCCGACGACGGCGCGCCGCTCAAGGTTCCGGCAAAGCTCCCCGGCGCCGCGGTCGCGCTCGCCGAGCGGTGCGGACGCGGCTTGCCCGTTCCCCGCGACGAGGCCTTGAGCGCGGCGGTCGCCGCCAACTCCGGCTTCGCCCTGGCGCTGCTCAAGCCCCCATGTGCCTGAGCCTCGTCGACGAGGCCGCGGCGCCGCTCTGAAAGCAAGCCGTCCAGCCCGCGCCGGGCACAAAAAAAGGGCCTTGCTCGCGCAAGGCCCGGATGAGCGGTATCAGCACCTTCAGTCCGCGTTCAGGTAGCCTTTGATCGAGAGCGAGACCCCCAGGAGGGTGCCTTCGTCCTGGCTGGCCGTGTCCTCGACCGTGAGCTTCCAGGTGCCGGCGGCCGGCTTGCCTTGGAGCTTCGCGAGATCGCTGATCGCCGTGCCGCCGAGGCCGAACGTCACGTCGAGGTCGTCGCCGGTGCCGCCGGCGCGGTCCTGGAGCGTCACCGAGGTGCCGTCCGGGTGGATCAGCTTGATGACGACGTCGCCCATGTACGTGTGCTTAAGCTTCACGTGGACGCCGACGTCCTTGATGATGCCGGTCATGTTCGCGTCGATCGGCTGCTCGACGATCGCGTTGTCATGGATCGCGAGGCTCAGGTTCGGGAGGTCCCGGGTCAGGGTGCTGAGCACGCCGACGGGGAAGCTGGCGGTGTCGCCGAGCCCGAGCTCGCGCGCGAGGCTCTGGTAGCGGCCCGTAACATGGATCTTCGCGGCGTCGCCGTTGGCGCAGGCCGCGTCGACGTTGACGGTGAAGGGGGTGGCGAGGCGGGCTTCGGCGCCGGGCGCGAGGTTTGAGAGGACCAGGTCGCCGGCGATGCCCGTGACGCAGGCCGTGCCTTCCGCCGCGAGCGTGCCCTGCGCGATCGCTTCGGTGCCGACGTTCTTGACGGTGAGGAAGATCTGGCCGGCTTCACCGGGCTGGATGCCGCCGCCGTCGCCTTGGGTGCCGAAGTCGATCTTCTGGACGTTGAGCTTGGCGCGGAGCACGCGGAGCGTGACCGGCACGGTGGACGTCTGGCCTTCGCGGGTGTCCCACTTGAGGACGAGCTTCACCAGGTCGCCGGACTGGGCGGCGTCGGCGACCTTGATGGCCAGGGCGCCGGTCTCGATGCGGAAGGTGTCGCGGGCCGCGAGGGCGCGGACCTCGACGGTGTTCGAGACGATCGTCGCGGGACCGGTCACGCTGGCGATGGCGATCGTGCCGCCCTGGGTCGGCTGCAGGCCCAGGTTCTGGACGTTGAAGGTCAGGGCCGCCTGCTCGCCGACGAAGAGCGTCTGGTCGGCGCGGTCCTGGATCTTATAGGAGTTGAACGCGAGGTACGGGTTGTTCGCGGGGATGATCTGGAGCGCGCTCTCCGCCAGGACCGTGTTCTGGCCCGTGACGCTGACCTGGAAGTTCACGACGTCGCGCGCGGCGGCGGCGATGTCGAAGGACACCTTGCCGTCGGCGTTCGTCACGCCCGAGAGCTTATAGGAGTTGTCGGGGATCGCGAGGGCGACGCGGGCGCCGGCGACCG
>JAYVWD010000143.1:0-8161 GCA_043786345.1 Pseudomonadota bacterium | reverse complement strand
GCCGGCCGGCTGAGCTTTTTCTTCGGCATCGGCATGAACTTCTTCATCGAGATCGCCAAGCTGCGCGCCGCCCGGCTGCTCTGGACCGAGCTCATGCAGGGCTTCCAGCCGAAGGATCCGCGCTCGTTGATGCTGCGGACCCACTGCCAGACCTCCGGCTACACGCTCACCGAGCAGGACCCGCACAACAACATCATCCGCACGACGATCGAGGCGATGGCCGGCGTCCTCGGCGGGACCCAGTCCCTCCATACGAACTCGTTCGACGAGGCAACGGCGCTGCCGACGGACTTCTCGGCGCGCATCGCCCGCAACACGCAGCTCGTCATCCAGCACGAGACCGACCTGTGTACGACCGTCGACCCGTTCGGCGGCAGCTACTTCATGGAGCGCTTGACCCATGATTTAGCGGGAAAAGCCCGCGAGATCATCGCCGAGGTCGAGGGCCTCGGCGGGATGGTCAAGGCGATCGTGAGCGGGATGCCGAAGCTCCGGATCGAAGAGGCCGCGGCGAAAAAGCAGGCGCGGATCGACAGCGGCCAGGAGGTCATCGTCGGGGTCAACAAGTACCGCCCGCGGGACGACGAGAGCCCGTCGGTCGAGTTCCTCGAGGTCGACAACTCGGCCGTCCGCGACACGCAGATCGCGCGGCTCAAAGCGATCCGGGCGAGCCGCGACGACAAGGCCGTCCAGGCCTCGCTCGCGGCGCTCAAGGCCGCGGCCCAGGACGGCAAGTCGAACCTCCTGGAGAAATCCATCGATGCAACGCGCAAGCGCGCCACGCTCGGCGAAGTGTCCGAGGCCCTGGCCGAGGTCTTCGGCCGCCACCAGGCGACGACGCTCATGGTGAGCTCGATCTACTCCGGCGCTTACCGAGGGAACAACGCCTTGCAGAACGCGAAGGATGCGGTCGCCAAGTTCGCCGCCGCCGAGGGCCGTAGACCGCGGATATTAATCGTAAAACTAGGCCAGGACGGGCACGACCGGGGCTCCAAGGTCGTGGCGACCGGGCTCGCCGACTGCGGCTTCGACGTCGACATCGGGCCGCTCTTTCAAACGCCTGAAGAGGCGGCGAAGCAGGCGATCGAGAACGACGTGCACGTCGTCGGGGTCTCGTCGCAGGCCGCGGGCCACAAGACGCTGGTTCCCGCGCTCGCCCAGGCACTGGCGGCGCAGGGCGCGGGGGACGTGGCGATCGTCGTCGGCGGCATCATTCCGCAGAAGGACTACGCGTTCATGCGCGCGAACGGCGCCGACGCGATCTTCGGCCCGGGCTCGGCGATCCCGCAGTGCGCCCTCGACACCTTGGCCGCGATCGTCGCGAAGCGCGGCGGGGCGAAAACGCCGTGACCGACGCCGGCCCCATCCTGAACGGTGACCGGCGCGCGCTCGCCCAGGCGATCACGCTCCTCGAAAGCCACCGCGACGACCACGCGCTGGCGGCGGGCGAGCTTCTGACGAAGCTCCTGCCGCATGCGGGGAAGTCGTTTCGGCTGGCGATCAGCGGGGTTCCAGGCGTCGGCAAGAGCACCTTCATCGAAGCCTTCGGCAAGCGGTTGCTTGCGCGCGGGCACCGGCTCGCAATCCTGGCGATCGACCCTTCGTCGCCGCTCAGCGGCGGCTCGATCCTCGGCGACCGGACCCGCATGGAAGCGCTGTCGCGCGACGAGCGCGTGTTCATCCGGCCCTCGCCGACCGGCGGCAACCTCGGCGGCGTCGCGCGGCGCACGCGCGAGGCGATCGTCGCCTGCGAGGCGGCGGGCTTCGACCTCATCCTCGTCGAGACGGTCGGCGTCGGCCAGAGCGAGACGGTCGCGGCCGGCATGGTGGACGCGTTCCTGCTCCTCTATCTGCCGAACGCCGGCGACGAGCTCCAAGGCATCAAACGCGGGATCCTGGAGCTCGCCGACCTGGTCGCGATCACCAAGGCCGACGGCACGAGCGTCGCCGCCGCGCAAACGGCGAAAGGCCAGCTCGAGCGCGCCTTCATGGTCGCCAAGCACGCAGCTGGGCTGCCCGCGCCGCCGGTCATGCTGGTGAGTAGCCTGGAAAACAAGGGTTTGGACGAGGTCGAGGCGGCCCTCGACGCCTTCAAGGCCGCCCAAAACGAGACGGGTGCCTTCGAAAGTCGCCGCAAAACACAGGCGGAGGGGTGGCTCGAGGACGAGCTGGTCGGGCGCTTCCGGGAGCTGCTGGCGAAGGGCGCGCTCAACCCCCAGGGCCTCGCCGCGCTCGAGCGGGCGGTGCGCGCCGGCCAGCTGCCGGCGAGCGTCGCCGCCCAGCGTTTTTTCGCCGGCTGGCTCGGCGGCTAACGCGGCCTTTAGGCGCCATCCTTGCCGTGCGCGATCTTCTTCCAGTACTCGTCCTGCTTGAACGCCGGGGAATGCTGGGCGTTGTGGCAGGTCGAGCAGACGGCGGCCGGCGCGACGGCGAGGGCGGGCTTGGCCGTCGGATCTTTCACGTGGGCCAAGCGCGGGCCGTGGCAGGTCTCGCACTGGACGTTGGCGAACTGCGGGCTCGCGGCGAGCGAGACGAAGCCGCCCTTTTCCTGCGGGCCGAGGGCGTGGCAGGCGACGCACTCGGGGTCTTCCTGCTTGGTTTTCGCCTGGAGCGTCGCCATCGCCTGCGCGTGCCGCGACCCGCTCCACTTGTCAAACGCGTCTTTGTGGCAGGTGGCGCAGGCCTCGGCGCCGGCATAGGGCGTCTTAGCGAGGTCCTTGGTCCGTACCGCCGCCGTGCCGGCGAATTCGCGGCGGGCGGCCTGGTTGTAGCGGTCGAAGAGGCCCGTAAGGGTCACGTCGTCGGCGTAAGACAGATCGAGCCAGGTCACCGCCTTGGCGTCGCCGAGCAAGGGCTTGGGCGCGAGGGAGCCCTTGTCGGTCGCCGGAGCCAGGAGCTCGCCGATCGACTTCGCCTGGACGAACCGGGCTTTGCCGCCGCGCAAAACGCCTTGGCCGCCGAGCGGTGCCATCATCGCGCCGCTCTTCGAGGATTTGCGGTCGAGGCGGCGCTCGTCGTCCTTCTCCAAGGCGCCAATGATCGTGTCGAAGGGGGCCGTGTTGGAGCTGACGACGGCGTCGAAGAGCTTCGCGTCCTCGACCTGCGCGAGGTCGGCGTCGCCGCCCGAGAAAAGCAGGATCCGCCCTTTGCCCTTGGCCTTGGCGAGCTCCGCGCCCCAGCGCTTGAGCAGCGCCGGCGACAACGCCTCGACGTCCTTCGCCGCGGGCGACGGGCTGACGTAACCGAGGACGATGAATTTAGCGGTCTCGATCCGCGGCCTCACGAACGCCGCGAGGTCCTTCCGCCCTTTCAGGTTACTCAGCACGAAGGGCGGCTTCGCCTTCGCGGCTTTGACGGCGGCGGCCCGCCCGAACTCGAGGACGTTGAAGAGGCAGGCGTCCACCGGCACCAGCGCCGTGCCCTCCAGGAGAAAGGGCAGCTTGAGCGCGCCCTCCGCCTTCGGGGGGACGAGGTTGCCGGTGCAGAAGCTCCCGAGCGTCGGGTCCAGGCGCCGCTCGCGCTGGACGAGCACCGCCAGGCGCCGCATTCCGCCGAGGTCCGTCGCCGGGTCGCAGCCGCAAGGCTCGAGGTGACCGCGCAGGTCGCCGAAGGCGACGTAGCCGGCATCATCCAGGCCAGCAGCGGTGGCCTGAGAAGCTAACAGTAGACAAAGAAAGAGAAATTTAGCCCTCATCAAGTCCTCGCGGTCAAGTCGCTCCATCTTATGCCATGATCCCGGGTCTGGACAAACCGGCGCCTGGGACGAGCCTGGCAGGGCGAGGATGAGGACCATGGAAGAACACAAGGACGACGCGGTCGAGGCCGCCATCGAATCCGGAGTGGTGCCCGAGGCGCTGCAGATCCGTTTGACCGCGGCAGCACTCGCGCAGGCACGGATCATGGCGGCCGATCCGGAGCGCGCGGGGATGGCGCTGCGGTACTACGTCGAGGGCAAGGGCTGCGACGGCTTCTTCTACGGCGTCGCCTTCGACAAGCCGGCCGCCCGCGACATGACTTACGACCAGGACGGCCTGGCCATGCTGGTCTGCCCCGAGTCGCTGCGCTTCATGTACGGCTCCTCAGTGGAATGGGTCGACGACGAGCGCGGCCGCGGCTTTCTCGTGACCAACCCCAACCACCGCCGTTTCCGCGGGAAGTTCTTCAAGAAGAGCGCTTGGATGGAGAAATTCGCGCCGGGCGCGGCTACTACTTCGACGCCCGCTCAATGATGAGCTTCGTGCCGGGCGGGATCGACTTCACGCCCTGACCGAGGAAAACGACGTCGAAGACGCCGAAACCGCCGTCGCTTTCGCTGACCGAGAGCAGGCCGGCGCCCTTGCGCTCGTCGGCTTTGAGTACGATCTTGTCAGCTGTGTCGCTCACGGCGAGGGCCTGGATCTCCGGGGTCTTGAGGATCGAGGCGGTCGAGCCCACCAGCAGATACTCGGCGGTCCGGTCGAGCACGACGCCGTCCCAGCCGAGCGCGGTCACCAGCCAGTCGGCGACCGCGGCGGGCGTCGGCTTCTTCAGGCCCCGGCGCTTGACGACCGTAGCGATCCTGTCGCCGTCTTTGCGCAAGAGCTCCCAGTCGCCTTTGTCCGGCGCCACGAGCACGGCATCGGCGCCGGTGAGCGTGAAGACCAGGTCCTGCGGGTCGGTCTCTTCAAATAATTTCTTGTTTAACTTGAGATCCCAGAGCGCGCTGCGGGCGTCGGCAGCGCGCAGGTAGCTGACCTTTTCGAAGTCCTCGCCGACAAGCGCCAGGAACCTCGGCGCCTCGCCCTTTTCGCCGAAGCCCGAGACGAAGGCGATCCGCCGGGGAAAGGCGCCGCCGTTCTTGCGCGGCCTTTTGATCCAGTCCTTGAGCGCCGGCGCGTCGTCGGCGCGCGCGACCCGGCCGCCCCCGGCGCCGAAGCCGGCCAACATCGCGGCTAACACTGCGAAGCGCAAGGTCACCATGTGATCAAAATCCCGCCGCCGGCATAGCCCGCCGAGTAGGGGACGCTCGAGATCGCGACCTGCCCCGGCTGCAGGTTGTCGTTCTTGCCCGTGCTGACGTTCACCGCCTCATAAACATAGAAGGCGAGGAGCGCCGTCTTGAAGGGGATCCCGAGGATCGGAAACGTCGGGCCGGCCGTGAAGTAGGCGTCCGCCCCGAAGCGGTTGGACGAGACGCTGCCGCCCTGTTTCAGCAGCGAAAAGCCGCCGTCGATCGCGTACCAGCCGCGGAGCGTGTACCAGTCCGAGAGCAGCTCGCCGCCGACCTCCAGGTCCAGGCTGAAGGTTTTCCCGAGCTTAATGGACTCGGTCCGGGGCGTCGCGGGATCGGCTTCGTTCGGCACCGGCAGCCTCGCCTCGAAGCGCCACATCCCGAGCTTGGGGTCGATGGTGATGCGGTCGAGGAGGACTCCTGGGTTGAAGTCGAAGGAATACCCGAGGACGTGCCGGCTCCAGGAGATCTCGGCCGTCGCCTTCGCGCCGTTCTCGCCGGTGAGCGTCGTGGTCGTGGCCGGAAGCTTGTCGTAGTAGTAGCGCAACCCCTTGGCGGGACCGCCGCGGATCTCGACGAGGAGGCTGAAAATATGCGTTTTTTTAAGCAGCTCGTTGCCGGGAAGGACCTCCAGGCCATAACGCAGGCCGACGTAGCCCGAGGCGGCCGTCCGCAGGAGGTTCGAGAGGAGGGTGCCCGAAGTCCCGCGCAGGTAGTCGAGCAGACTGCCGTTCGCCGCCTCGGTTTCGAGCAGGATGTCCGCGTCCTTGCCGACCTTGGCGAGCTCCTCGGTCCGCGCGCCCGGTCCGCGCGCGTCCTGCGCCCAGACGTCGCCGTCCTTGATCTCGACGGCGAGGTTTTCGTCGAGCACATAGGCGACCTCACCCCCGACCAGGATCGTCGCCTTCTCGGTCTTCTTCCGCCGCGGCCCGGTGACGTCGCCGCGCTTCGCCGTGCCGATGACCTGGCTGCGCCAGCGCTCGGCTTCGGAACTCCAGGCGAGGCGGTAGAGCAGCAGCTCCTCCGGCGGCTCCGGGACGGGAAATTTGAAGCCCTTGGTCAGCCCGGCCCGCCAATGCCGGCCTTTCATCGGCGAGCCGACGTGCAGCGCCATCGGCATCTGCTCGAGGAGCGAGAACGCGGTGACGTCGGTGAACTCGTCATCCTCAAAAAATTCGAAAAAATGCGCCGACGGCGGCAGCTTCAGCTCGGCGACCGCGACGGCGTCGTGGTTCTTGCGGTTGTAGGTGAGCGCAAAGGTGACGCCCGCCTTGCCGTCGACGACATTGAGCACCCAGCGCGCCGACTCCTCCGAGCCGCCGATGCGCTTCCTGCCGCGGTAGCAGGACGCCTCCGAGAAGGCGCCGAAGCCCCACGGTCCTTTGCCGGCCAGCAGCGCGGCGCCGAGCTGGTCACAGGCCTTTTTCCAGCTCTTCTGGTAGACGAGCGCGGTCGGGCCGCCGTCGTCGCCGTCCTTCGGGACCTTCCGGCTTTTCTTCGCGACGAGCACGATCTTGAGCGCTTCGGGCGCCAGGTCCTCGGCGCGCGCGCCGTCACTCCAGGCCGAGAGCCAGCCGAGGAGGAGCGCGCGTATGATCCAAACGCTCGGCAAGACGAGCTCCCAGGGTTTGCTCAGCGATAGTCGAGGATCTCGACCTTCTCCAAAAAGATCGCCCGCGCCTGCGTGTCGATGAACTGCGCGACCTCGTTATTGGTCTTTATGAAGTCGCGACTCACCGGATAAAGCTTGTTCTTCTTCAAAATATACAGGACCTTACCCTTGTCCAGCAAGGCCCCGACCCAGTCGACGAGGGCGGTCTGCGTCTTGCCGCGCATGTCGTAGAGCGCCGCCCGCGAGCCTTTGAAGACGAGATCGCCCCCAAGCGCCCGCAGGACGCCGGCCGCCGTCGCCTTGTCGCCGGCGTTGGCGCCGCGGATCTGCGCGACCACGGCCTGACTCCGGACGACGAAAATACCGTCGCCGCCGAGGGCCTCCCGCGACAGCCCCGCCGCGGCGCCACCGCGGATGAACGGTGCGAGCTTCCCGAAGTCGCCCCCGCTCGCGAGGCTCACCGCGACGGCCGCGGCACCGCTGGTGAGCGGGCTCTTGGCGTCCATCCAGGGGCCATTGCCGGGGCCGGCCTTGAGCCCGTCGAGCGACACCGTGACCGGGCCGCCGCCCACCTCGCCGAAACTCTTGATGCGCATCTCGGCGCGCCGGTCGCTGAAACTCAGCTGCTTGTCCTTGTCCTTGGCGACGATCGCGCCACCGCGCACGGTAAAGACGTATTCGGCGAGGCCGCCGGTCCGCGAGACCGCGGCCACGCGCCGGATCTGCTCGACGGTGACCTTGACGACGAGGTCGCTGGAGTTGGCGTTGGCGCCTTCGATGACGACCGGCGCGCCTTTGCCCGAAAGCTCCAAGGCCGGACGCCAGCTGGCGTTTTCGGGTTTCTGCGCCGGCCCGTCGAGGGCGATCTCGAGCGACTCGCCGCCCAAGGCCGCCAGGGGTTCCATGGTCCAAAGGGTCCGGCCGTTCATGCCGGGCGTCACGACGGCTTCGAAGCCCTTGGCGACGACCTCTTTGTCCTTCTTGTCTTTCTCGTCCTTCTCTTTCTTCTCCTTTGTCTTGTCCTTCCGGTCCTTGTCGTCTTTCTCGCGCTTTTCCTTGTCGTCTTTGTCCTTCTTGTCCTGCTCTTCCTTGTCTTCCGTCTCTTTCTTGACGCGTTCGGCCGCCTCGTCGACGGTCATGGCGATCTTGACGAACGACGCATCGATGAGCGGCCGCGGCCGCTCGGCCTTGGACGTCACGGGCCAAGCGGTCTTGGGGTCGAAGGTCTTGGCCTTCTTGCCGACCGCCTTCACGAGGGCGACCTTTTTGCCGCTCGCGACGTTGTAGGTTTCGCCGCCGGAGTCGCGCAGGATCAGGGGCGGGCATTCGGTGCAGGTGCCGTCCGTTTCGGCGGCCATCGAGCCCCGAAAGAGCGTGATCATGAACGCGAGCGCCCCGTCCGCCTGCTGGATCGCGGTGATCTGCACCTGCGTGTCTTCGCCGAGCTGGAGCGTCCGCTTTTTGTCGAACCGGATCGTCGACTTCGCGTCGCCGCCGGTCGCCACCCGGTCGCCGTCATAGAGGCCTTGATGGTCGACGACCTCGCGCCAGCGCACCAG
>JAYVWD010000142.1:0-2440 GCA_043786345.1 Pseudomonadota bacterium | reverse complement strand
CGCATCATCCAGGAGCAGCCGGACTCGGCGCTCGCGCATCATCTGCTCTCGCACGTCATGGTGCGGCAATTCAGCAAGGATCCGGGCGACCTCTTCCTCCTGAAGCAGGCGAGCGACCTGGCGCAGCAAGCCCTCGACCTGGACCCCGATAGCGACGTCGGATACGTGGCGGTCGCCGACATCCTCGACCTGATGGGGAACCCGGACCGCGGCCTCGCGCTGCTGACCGAAGCGGAAAACCTCGGGGTGAAGCCGACCTGGCGTTTCGCCTTCACGCGCTCGCGGCTCCTGTCGGACGACGTCCGGACGGCGAAGGTCCTGACCTACCTCGAGCAGGCGATGGCGGCGCCAGGCGCCGAGACGCGCATCATCGCCCCGTACGTGATCGCGATGCTTTCGACCGAGAACAAGGGCGACGAGATGATCGCCAAGCTCGAGGACTGGAACAAGAAGTTCCCGACGCCGCTCTTCGCGATGACGATGGCCGTGACGAACGCGGAGCTCGGGCGCCACAAGAAGGCGAGCGAGCTCTATGGGCGCGTCGAGGCGGAGCTCCCCGACTCGAAGGAAGCGCTGATCAACCACGCCATCCTCCTCTACCGCGACCTGCACGATTTCAAGGCCTCGACCGCTCTCTTCGAGAAGGTCCTCGGCGCGCACAAGGCGGCCATGACCGGGCAGATCCAGGCGATGGTCTTCGCCCACCTCGGCGCGGCGTCGCTCGCCGGAAAGCAGTTCTCCAAGGCGCAGGCGGCGTTCGTGAGCGCCCTGCAGGCGGACCCGGGCAACCTTTCGATCGTCGACTTCATCACCCGCACGTACCGCGACCAGAGGCTCCCCAAAGAGCTGATCGGCTGGATCCGCAAGGTCAACGACTCCATGCCGGGGACGGGCGTGCTCTACGCGTTGCTCGGCGAGACCCTGAGCGAGAGCCTGGGCGAGCACGAGGGGGCGCGGCGGGCGTTCCTCGACGCGATCACGCTCGATCCGGAGCGGGGCGACTACTACAACGGCTTAGGGCTCGTCTTCTACCGCACCAGGAGCTTCGAACAGGCGCTGAAGTCCTTCAACGCGGCGACCGAGGTGGATCCCAACGACGCGACGGCGCGCTACAACCAGGCCTGCGTGCTCTCGCTCCTCGGCCGGCCGGACGATGCGGTGGCGAGCCTCGGCGAGGCGGTGGCGCTCGACCCGCGGCTCCTGCTCAACGCCAAGGCGGACGCGGACTTCGCCAGCCTGCACGAGATCATGAAGTTCCAGCAGCTCGTGCAGCAGCCGCCGGCCAGGACCGACGAGTCGAGCCCCTACCTGGCGGAGCCGCCGGCCAAGGTCGCGCACTGACGCGGGCTCTAAGGCCGCGGCCACGTCGAAAACGGGGTCTCGGCCAGGCTCGCGTTCGCATAGCGCCGGTCGTCGGTGACCTCCTTGCCGACCCAGGCGGGTCTGGCGAAGGCCTCGTCCTCGGCGCCGAGCTCGATCTCGGCGACGATGAGCCCGGCATTGGCGCCGTGAAACTCGTCGACCTCCCAGGTCTTGCCGCCGAACTCGAGCACGTGCCGCGTCTTCTCGATCGGCGGCTTCTGGCTCATGCCGGCCAGCATCGCCACCGCATCCGGGCGCGGAATCTCGTACTCGAACTCCGCCCGCGACATCCCGCGGTCCGAGCCTTTGACCGTGAGGTAACCCTTGTCGCCCATCGTCCGCACGCGGACGACGCAGTACGCGCCGCCGGCGAGGTAGCCCTGCCGGATCTCTTGCGGGCGCGCGCCTTGCCGCCAGGCGGCGCCGGTCACGAGGAATTTGCGCTCGATTTCGATGGCCATAATGCAGCTCCGTCGTCCAGGGACCGGGAAGGCTCGCCCCTGGGTACGGACTTTAGGCCGCTTTACGAAACGGGACGACGACTTTTCGCCGGCCCGCCCGGGCGTCGGTCAGTTGAACTGGATGACGACGACCCCGGCCCCGCCCGTTCCGCCGCGCAAAGGTCGCGGAAAAGCCCCCGGCGCCACCGCCATGCCGCGAGCGGGTGGTCGAAAGGCCCTACCCGCTGCGGCTCGAGGTCCCGCGCTCTAGGTTTCGTCCCGCATCGTGCGCGGATACAGCAAGTACGGCAGCACCTTCCGGGCATACTCCGCGATGCCGTCCTTCCAGAACGCCTCGTCGCAGGAGAAGGTCCCCGCGCCGAAGTGCCGGTCGGCCTCCTGCGACCCGAGGATCAGCTTGAGGGGAAGCGTGACGTGGTCATACTCGTAGGGCGGGTCCTTCCAGGCGAACCCGGCGCCCCCGAGCTCGAGGAAGGCCTCGCACAGCGCGAGCGACAGGCGGAAGCTCCGCACCCGCGTCGGATCGGTGACGTGCAGGCAAACGCCGCGGCAGGCCTCGCCGGCCCACTTCTGCGAGGTCGGCATGAACTGCGCCTCGCGCAGGTGGATCCCGGGCG
>JAYVWD010000141.1:0-7389 GCA_043786345.1 Pseudomonadota bacterium | reverse complement strand
CCCTCCGCATCGCCCGCGCGACAGCCGCCGTCGTCGTCGGGAAGGTCGACGGCCACGGCGGCGGCCGCGTCCCAAGCGGCGCTCCGGGCCCGCTCGAAGGCGGCCGCATCGGCGGGTGCGAGCCGCGCCGCGAGCGCCGCGGCATCCGCCAGGTTGCGCCCATAGGCCGCGAGGCGCCCGCAGGCGAACAGCCGCTGCTCGCCGGCGAAGCGTTCGCGCCAGACGTCGGCCCCTTCCCGTTGGCTCCGCAGGACGCGCGCCCCCGCCAAGGCCGCCGCCCCCGCGCACCCCCAAACCACCAATAGCGCCCAAATTCCCTGCATTTCACGCCGTCCGCCTCCCGTGGCCTCGTGAGGAGGGGAAGTACCCGCGGCGGGGGTTGGGGGCAAGCGACATGGCCGGTCCGGCGTGCTATGCTCCGAGCCTCTTTCGTCCTCTGCCCAAGGCGGATCCATTGCAAGTTCTTTCGGTCGAGCGGCTGTCGAAGACTTACGTGACGTTCAAGAAAGAGGCGGGATTCGTCGGCAGCCTCAAGGCTTTCGTCCGGCGCCAGCAGCAGCTCGTGCCCGCCGTGCGCGAGCTCAGCTTCGCCATCCAGAAGGGGGAGTTCGTCGGCCTGCTCGGCCCGAACGGCGCCGGCAAGACGACCACGCTCAAGATGCTGACGGGCCTCATCCCGCCGACCGCCGGAAGCGCGACGGCCTTCGGCACCTTCGACACGGCGCAGCGCTCCCCGCACTATTTGCGCCGGATCGGCATGGTGATGGGCCAGCGTAACCAGCTCAACCCGGACCTGCCCGCGGCCGACTCGTTCCGGCTGGCGCAGGCGATCTACGGCATCGACGAGGCGCGGTTCCAGCGGCGCCTCGACCAATGCCTGGAGCTCTTTTCGATCAAAGACAAGCAGCTGACGCCGGTCCGCAAGCTCTCGCTCGGCGAGCGGATGAAGCTGGAGCTGATCCTGGCGATCCTGCACGAGCCGGAGCTCCTCTTCCTCGACGAGCCGACGATCGGCTTGGACTTCAACGCCGCGCGCCAGATCCGCGGCTTCCTCGCCGACGCGAACGCGGCGCTCGGCATCACCGTCATCCTCACGAGCCATTACACCAAGGACATCGAGGAGCTCTGCCGCCGCGTCGTCCTGATCAACCACGGGCGCATCGTCTACGATGGCGCGCTCGAGGGGCTGGACTCCCGCATCAAGGGGCAGAAGGTCGTCTCGCTCACGCTCGCGAGCCGCGAGGACCAGGTGAAGGCCCGCGCCCTGATCGCGCGGGTGGGCGCGAAGGAGAGCCCGGCCCCCGGCGCCGCCGCCGAAAACGGGCTCACCGTCACCTTCGACGTCGGCGTCGACCAGGCGGCGGCGGCGATGGCGCAGATCCTGCAGGGCCTGGGCCCGGAGCGCGTCGTCGACCTGCGCGTCGGCGAGCGCGAGCTCGACGACATCTTCTCGGAGATCTACCGGAAGCCCGCGGAGGACGCGCAGACGCCGTGACCTCGCGCCCTTACAACGTCGCCCGGGCGACCTGGCTCAGCTACACGCAGGCGCTCTCCGTCGAGCTGATGTACCGCTTCGCCTTGGCTCAGAGCTTCATCACGATCGCGATCACGCTCCTCGGCCTGCTGGCGTTCTGGCTCGAGGCCGGGCGGGCGGCGGGCGCCAACGCGCTCTACTCGCGCGGGGCGCTCGTGGCCTATTTCCTGGTCGTGAGCGGGCACGCGCTGATCCAGGAGAGCCGCTTGAGCTGGAACCTGAGCGCCGCGATCCGCATGGGAAAGCTCTCGGCCTCGATGCTGCGCCCCTTCCCGTTCCTCTTCCAGATCATGGCCCAGGCGGCGGCGTACGCGACCGTGCGCTTCGTCCTGATCGTGCCGGTGATCGCGGTCCTCGCCGTCACCGTCCCGGCGCTCGGGTCGGCGCTCGGCGTTCTAAACAGTGATTTGTTTATAAAGTACGCCGCCGCCATGGCGCTCGCCGTCGTCGTCGGCTGGCTCGTCAAGCTCGCGCTCGGGATGCTGGCCTTCGACCTGACGCAAACCTGGGGGCCCGAGCTCATCTTCATCGCGTTCTCGGCGGTAAGCAGCGGCATCTCTTACCCATCCGACCTGCTGTCCGGGCTCCTGCGCACGGTCGTGAGCTGGACGCCGTTCTACTACATGATCGGGTTTCCGGCGCTGGTCCTGCTCGGGCGTGTCCCGGCGGACGTGCTGACCACCGAGCTCGCCAAGGGCGCCTTCGTCGCGGTCCTCATGGCCGCGCTCGTCGCGGTCATGTGGCGGCGCGGCCTCAAGCGCTTCGAGGCGGTCGGCATATGAAGACCCTGCGGAAATACCTCTCGATGTTCCGGGCGACCTTCGGTATCTCGACCTCGTCCATGCTCGTCTACCGCGCCAACGTCTTCTTCTTCCTCGGCTTCGAGGTCCTCTTCCTCTCGGCGCAGTTCCTCTCGGTGAAGGTGGGCTTCGACCTGGCCGGCGGGCAGATCGCCGGCTGGACCCGGAGCGAGGTCTTCTTCCTCACCGCGGTCAACGGCCTGAGCCACCAGATCTTCATCTGCTTCTTCATCAACCCGGTCTTTAACCTGCAGACGCAGGTGTGGAACGGCCAGTTCGACTACCTGCTGCTGAAGCCGCTG
The DNA here is from genome assembly GCA_043786345.1 of Pseudomonadota bacterium. Taxonomy (GTDB): domain Bacteria; phylum Bdellovibrionota_B; class Oligoflexia; order Oligoflexales; family CAIYRB01; genus JANOTL01. The sequence continues at coordinate 4,753 of JAYVWD010000141.1, read as the reverse complement.
CACCCGCTGCTCAGCATGTTCTTCCACGGGCAGTTCGCCGTGAGCAACCTGCCGACGGCGGTCCTCAATCTCGGCGCGGTCATCGGGCTGATGGTGGCCGCCGACGTGCCGACCACCTTCGTCCAGGTCGCGGCGTTCGGCCTCTTTTTCGCGGCCGGGGTCGCGGTGCGCATCGCGCTCGGGGTCCTCTGCATGTCGCCGGTCTTCCTCTCCGAGCGGCTCACCGACACCGAGGAGGGCTTCTGGTCGCTCGCCTCGCTCGGCAAATACCCGCTGTCGATCTACCCGCGCTCGGTCGAGGCGGCGCTCACCTTCGTGGTCCCGATCGGCATGATGGCGGCGGTGCCGGCGGCGGTGCTCTACAAACCCGAGGGCGCGCTCGGCCGGATGAGCATCGCGTTCGTGTGCGCCGGCATCTTCGCCGTGGTCAGCGTGCGGATCTTCAGCCTGGCGCTGCGGAAGTATCAATCCGTCAACTCGGGCGTGTGACGTGACGCTGGCGCGCTTCCTGGCGCTGTCTCTGCTGGTCCATGCCCTGCTCCTGCTCGTGCCCCCGGTGCTCGTCCGGAAAGTGGCGCCGCGACGGGAGGCGATCCGGATCCGGATCGCGGAGCGGGCCGCGGTCGAGGCGCCCCCGCCGCCAAAACCGGCGCCCGGCGGCAGGCCCGCGGGGGGCGGCAGGCCCCGGGTCGTCCCGGGGATCCCGGCGCCGGCCGTGGCGGCCGCCGAGCCGGCGCCGCCGCCGGGCCCCGCCAGCCGGCTGGAGGACCTCCTTCCGGGCGGCACCTACCAGTTCTCGTCAGAAGGCGCCCGTGCCGGCGCCGCGCCCGGCGCCGCCGTCCACAACGCGATCCCGACGGCCCTGCGCATCACCTCCGACCAGATCTCCGGCAAGCTCGACGTCCCGCTCGTCTTCCGCAAGAAAAACGGCGCGTCGAAGGCGGTCGCCAAGGTCGTGAAAAAGCCCGGGGACACCTTCGTCTTCGAGTACATCGACGGCGACCCCTACATGCGCGCCGTGCTCTTCGAGGCCCTGCGCGACGGCGACGGGCGGGCGCAGGTCCTCCGCCTCTTCGCGTCGATGCGGTCGGCCGAGATCGTGATCGTGCTCAAACAAACCGTCGTCCAGGGCGGGGCGCCGACCGGCGAGACCTTCGAGGACTTCGCCGTTGACGGCTACAAGCTCACGATCTCGAAGACGACGGTGCTCGGGATGACCAGCGGGATGATGCTCCCCGACGCGGACGCGGAAAAGGCGAAACGCCGGGACGAGGGCCACCTCGATCGGATCAAGACCTCGCCGGCGTTCATCTCGCCGATCAGGAACCAGAGCCCTTAGGGCTTTTTGCAGAACTCCGCGATCGGCGCCGCCGTGCCGGCCGCCGTCGGGCAGGTCGCCCCGGTGCGGCCCGTCAGGACGGCGGTGCCGTCGAGCAGCACCTTCTGGAGGCCGGTCAGGCCCGCGATCGGGCCGAGGTCGTGGAGCGACGGGTTGTGCGACAGCGCCACGATCTTGAGGCCCGAGAGCCCCGCGAGCGGGCTCAGGTCGGTGACGTCGTTGTACGAGAGGTCGAGCCAGCTCAGGCCTTTCAGCGCGCGCAGCACGCCGACGTCTATGAGCTCGAGGCCCGACAGGTCGATCATCGTCTGCTTGATGAGCGCGTCGTTCGCCTCTTTGCAGTCCGAGATCTTGAGCGCGCCGCTGATCCGCATCACCGCGAGGTTTTCGTCGTCGCTGGCGCCGCCGTCCATGCAGATCGCGTAGAAGCCGCGCTCGAGGGTGACGACCACGTGCTGCGGCGCGGCGTTCGCGCCGTTCGCGACCGCGACCAGGTCGAGCGCGCAGGAGGTCATTTCCGCGGGGAGCTTATAGGCGTCGCCCGACACCAGCTGGGCGCCGGAGATCGTCAGGAATCCAGGGCAAGTCTCGTTTTCGAGCGTCACCGCGGCGCCGTTGGACGGCTTGAGGTCGATCGGCGTCAGCGCGACGCCCGCGGTCATGGCCTGGGCGAGGGCGCCGCCCGAGGTCGTCAGGCCGGGCTTGCCGACGCAGGTGTCTTTGACCCAGGCCTGGTCGGGGTTCGCGACGCATTGGGCCTCGACGGCCGTGCGGCAGCCGGTGCCCTCGATCCAGGACCAGTTGGCGATACTCGCGCATTGGTCGGCGTTCGCGTCCTTGGACGAGATGCAGGCGCCGTTCGCCCAGATCGCCAGGCCGGTGCGCGTGCATTCCTTCTCATCGCCGATGAGGCCGAAGTTGCGGTCGGCATCCTCGACGCACTGGGCGCCGTCCCAGCTGAAGCCTTCGACGCGCGCGCACATTTCCTGCGGCGTGCGGTGCCTCGTGTCGTCGCCGCGCCAGCCTTTGACGAAGTGCGAGCTGCAGGAGGCGGTCAAGGCGGCGAGCGCGAAAAGGCGGAGGCTCATGGGCGTTTCCCTCGTGTCCGGTTAATACAGTGCGTCGCAACTATACTATAGGCCGGGGCAATTTTCATAGATATCATGAAATCCCGGCTGTTTTCTAATGGTTGAAAGGGGCGGACCCAAAAGGTCCCGGTAGCCGCAGCCGGCCCGCTGGACTATGAGAGGGGAGCCGTTTCCTCCGGCCGTGAATGCGAGCCGCCGAGCATTCAGCCGGGACGTTCCTTTTCGGGAGATGTTGACCTCATGCCCGCTCGCAACACCCTCGCGGCCGTCGCCGCTTTCGTGCTGTCCCTGACCTACCTGGCGGAGCTCGTGTCCGCGGTGCCGGCCGAGCTCGCCGCGGTCCGCGGCTATGGGCTGATCGCGCTGACGCTCTGGTGCTTCTTCGAGGCCGTGGCCGGCCATGGCAAGGAAGGCGGCGCCATCCGGGCCCTCGAGGCGGCCAAGGCCGATTCCCAGGCGACACTCGACAGCGCGCGCGCCCAGTCGGCCAAAGCCGGGGTGATGGCTAAGGCCGACGCCCAGCGCGTCGTCGCCGCGGCGAAGTCGGACGCGACGGCGGCGCTCGCCGTGGCGAAGCACGACGCCGTGGAGGCGCGGGACCACGCCAAGAACGAGGGGATGGCGGCTCTCGCCGTCGCGAAGAACGACGCGGCTCGAGCCCAGGCGGCGCTCGCCAAGCTCGAGGGCGAGCTCCGCACCGAGCGCCTCAAGACGCCCGAGCGCGAGGTGGTGAGCCTGCTGGCGCTGCTCCAAAGCCGCGGGCGCTTCATCGATTTCCTCATGGACGACATCACGAAGTACGCCGATGCCCAGGTCGGCGCGGCCGCCCGCGTCGTGCACCAGGGCTGCGTCGGCGTCGTGCGCGAATACTTCGACATCAAGCCCGTCCGCCAGGATCCCGAGGGCTCGAGCCTGACCCTCGAGAAGGACTTCGACGCCCACAGCGTGCGCCTCCTCGGGAAGGTGCTCGGCGACCCGCCGTTCCACGGCCGGCTCCTGCACCGCGGCTGGCAGACGGCGAGCGTGAACCTCCCCAAAGTCCAGGCAGCGGGCGGCGTCGGCCTCATCGCGCCGGCCGAAGTCGAGCTCAACTGATATGAGCCCGACGCGAAACGCAGCGGTCGGCATCGACCTCGGCACCTCCAACTCGGCGCTGGCATTTTATCCGGCGGACGGCGGCGACGCCAAAGGCGCGGTGCCGCAGGTGCTCGCCGTGGCCCAGCTCGACGGTCCGGGCCTGCTCGGGTCGCACACGCTGCTGCCGTCTTTTCTCTACCTGCCGTTCGCGGGCGAGCTCCCGCCGCGCGAGGCGCGCCTCCCCTGGCAGCCGGGCGACGGCGACCTGACGGCGCCCGATCACGTGACCGGTCATTGGGCGCGGGAGCGCGGGGCCCTGGTTCCCGAGCGCGCCGTCGGCTCGGCGAAATCCTGGCTGGCGCATGCGGGGGTCGACCGCAAGGCGCCGATCCTTCCGTGGAAATCGGGGGTCGAGCGCGGCAAGTGCTCGCCCGTCGAAGCGTCGCGGCTCTACTTGGAGCACCTGCGCCAGGCGTTCCACTTCGGCACACGGACGCCGCCGGATGCGGCCGTCGACCTGGTCCTGACGGTCCCGGCGTCGTTCGACGAGGTCGCGCGCAACCTCACGCACGAGGCGGCGGCCGGCGCCGGCTGGCAAAACGTGACGCTCCTCGAGGAGCCGCTCGCCGCGCTCTACGCCTGGATCGCGTCCTCGCACGACAAGTGGCGCGAGACCCTGAAGCCGGGCGACCTGATCCTCGTTTGCGACGTCGGCGGCGGCACCACGGACCTGAGCCTCGTCGCCGCGACCGAGGAAAACGGCGACCTCAAGCTCGAGCGCCTGAGCGTCGGCGACCACCTGCTGCTCGGCGGCGACAATATGGACCTGGCGCTCGCGCACGCGCTCAAGGCGAAGCTGACCCAGGCTGGCGCGGCGGTGGACCACTGGCAGTTCCTGTCGCTGGTCGCCGCGGCGCGGCGCGGGAAAGAGCAGCTGCTCGGCGACGACACCCTGAAAGAGATCCCGATCGCGGTGGCCGGCCGCGGCGCCAGCCTCTTCGCCCAGACGGTGACGACCAGCCTGACCCGCGGCGAGACCGAGCGCCTCATCGTCGAGGGCTTCTTCCCGCTGACGGCGGCCGAGGAGATGCCGAAGGCGCGCCGCACCGCGGGAATCCACGAGCTCGGCCTCAACTACGAGGCGGAGCCCGCAGTGTCGCGGCACCTCGCCCGCTTCCTGGCGAAGAGCCGGCAGAACGCCGAAGCCAACCCGGAGCTCCGCCGACTCGTCGCGGGCCGCCTGGACGGC
>JAYVWD010000140.1:0-13898 GCA_043786345.1 Pseudomonadota bacterium | reverse complement strand
CTCCCTGAGCGTCGTCTTCGAAAGCGGCGGCCTCGTCGTCAACGAAGGCCTGAACGGCAAAGGCGCCAAGGCGCCGAAGCAGGTCTGGGTCCGCTCCTTCGAGTTCGTCGAGCAGGGCAACTACCTCCTCCAGGAAACCGGCCTCCTCCTCGACGACGGGAGCGTCATGACCGTGCTCGAGAGCACGTTCCCGCGCGACAGCCTCGTCCCCGACGACTACGTACCCCTGCTCGACGACGCCGGCCTCGAGCCGCTCGCCGGCCGCTACCGCTTCCTCTCGAACGAAAAGGTCTTCCTGGATTTCAAGGACGGCAATAACGCGGTCCGCACGCAGACCAAGGTCGCCAACCGCTACAACCTCGGCACCGCCGGCACCATCGACTGGTACGTCACGGCGAACGCGCCGGACAAATTCCTCCCCGCCCTCAAGAGCGGCATCGAAGGCTGGAACCGGTACTTCGAGCCCCAGCTCGGCCGCAAGGTCATGCGCTTCCTCGGCCGTCTGCCGGCGGGCGCCAAGATCGGCGACCCCCGTTACAACGTCGTCAACTGGGACTCCGTCCAGGACGCCGGCGCCGCCTACGAATCGCAGGCCGCCGACCCGACGACCGGCATCCAGAGCCACAGCCTGATCTACATGCCGTACGCCTGGTACAACATCGGCGCCGAGCTCTGGCACCGCCGCGTGGACGCCGGCACCGCCGACGCCAAGAAGATGGCCCTGGCGCTCGCGCCGAAGGGCGAAAAGGAAGTCTTCGGCGACGGCCACCAGTCGCTCCGCTGCGTGCGCGCCCTCGAGGACATCGCGGCCTCCGCGTCCCAGCTGATCGACGAGCTCGATCGCCTGGGCGCCGCGCCCACGATGACGACCGACGAGTTCGGCACGCGCATCCTGATCTCCACGCTCTTCCACGAAGTCGGCCACGCGCTCGGCTTCGCCCACAACTTCAAAGGCTCGCTCAGCTTCGACGGCGCGCAGCCGCTCAGCGACGCCAACCCGACGACGTCGTCCATCATGGACTACAACTACTACATGCATGAGCTCTACCTCTTCGGCGAGATCGGGACGAGCGACGGCTTCCAGCTCGAGTACGACCGCCAGGTCATCAGCCAGCTCTACAACAAGGGCGCCGACGTCAAGACCACCGACAAGGTGGTCCCGGCGTGCAACGACGACGAGGCCGACCGCACCGACGGCGGCAACGACCCGCTCTGCAATCGCTACGATTCGGAGGCGGATCCGGTGCTCGGCGTGCAGCACGCCTTCGACAACATCGTGAAGGCCACCGGCGCCGCCGGCTTTGAGCAGCAGACGCTGACCGAAGCCCTCCAAAGCGTCGAGGCGCCCCTCGCCAAAAAGCTCGCAAACCCGAACACCGGCGCCGACGCCGAGGCGCTCATCGCCGCGGCCAAGGACATCGGCGCCAAGGCCGGCGAGCTCGTGCGCTTCTACGTCGCCTCGGGCGCGCAGTCGCTCCGCGGCAACGTCCGCACCAACGACAAGGCGTTCCGTGTTTGGACCGCCGGCTCCCTGGCCGACGCCAAGGTCCAGGAGAAGGACGCGCGCACCGCGTACTTCCAGGTCCTCTCGCAGGCGGTGGCCTGGCAAGGCCTGCCGGAGACCCCGAAAGCCGAGGCCGCCAAGCTCGCCGCCGCGGTCCGCGCGGCCATCCTCCTCAACCCGAACTCCGGAACCGACGGTCCCGCGCGCACGACCACCGCGGACGTGGCCCAGTCCGCGTTCAAAGGCGCCTTCGACGCCAAGATCGACCTGTCGCTCTCCCTGCTCCGCCAGGCCGTCGTCGGCCTCCTCGGCTTCGCCGACGCCAACCCGTTCGCCGTCCGCTTCGCCGACGACGCCGATGCCTCGCACTTCGAGCAATGGAGCGCCAGCACCCTGAGCGCCGCCGTGCTTCTCGGCCTCGATACGCTGCCTTCGGCCGCGATCCGGGCCGGTTCCGCCGAGCGCAACGCCGCCGCGGTCCAGCTTGTCACCTACAAGGGGATCGACGGGTCCTACGACGACACCGTCACGAAGCTCACGGCGCTCGTCGCCAGAGGCCGCACCGACGGCAACCAGAACCTCGTCGATCAGGGCCGCAAGCTCTTGAAAGAGCTCGGTAACTGATCTCCGGCAGAGTTTCGGAACAATGCGGGGCGCACGCCGGTGCGCCCCGCTCTTCGTTTCCTGAAGCCCTGGTCCAGGCCTTCCGATGTGACCCGAGGCACAGCACCGCCAAAATCAGGTCCTCGTCCTTGGTCCTGAACGACATCATCGTCGACTCCGTTTTGAACGGCGTCGCGGAGACCGAAAGCGCGGGCGTGGAAACCGGCGCCGGGCTCGGCACCCTCCATTCGCCGACGGTCGTCGCCTTCGAAAACGACGCCCTTCCGGTCGTCGCGCCTCGCCCGACCACCAAGCTCGTCGCAAACATCCGCGCCGGGGGCCGCGGCACGCCGTGGACCGGATTCAAGGCGCCGCCCGCGCTCAAGGTCGCGGGGAAGCCCGTCATCTTCTTCGATCCGATCGTCGAGCCGAGCGCCCCGCCGCACGTCACGGTTCAGGTCGTCCCCCGGCAGGCCAGCCAACGCCTGCAGCAAAGCCGCTGGATGGACGGGGCCTGGTCTCCTTGGACGGCGGTCGGCGTCCTCCGCCAGTTCGGCGTCGACGAAACCGGCAACCTGCGCGCCACCAGCAATGAGGGCGGCACCCGGGCCCCGTGGACCGCGGCCGGCGCGGATTTACCCCCTTTAGGCCCGGGCGCCGGGCGCCCGGCGCGTTGACAGGGCGGGGAACGGCGCGCTAACCTTTTTGGCAAGACCCCAAAAAGAGGTGATTCCATGCGTCGTTCTTTGCTCGCGCGCTCGGTCGCGCTCGCGGCCCTTTGTGCCGCCGCCCCCGGATGCCGCTCCCCCAACTCGCAGGCCACCGTGCGCAGCGACGATGAAGTCGTTGCCGCGCCGAGCGACGCCCCCGTGCCGATCCCGTCGTCCCCCGGCGACACCCCGGCCGCCGACGCCCCACCGCCCGGCGACACGACGGCCCGCAGCAATCCGCTGGTCCTGGACGCGGAGCTCGGCGAGGCTGCGTCGGAAGGCGAGGAGAAGCTCATCGGCGAGATCGCCGACGCGATCAAGTCGCAGATCAATAAGGACTACCCGCCGTCGAACCGCCCGGCGCGCCGCGACGCGCACCCGAAGGCGCACGGCTGCGTAAAGGCCGACTTCACCGTCAAGGACGACGTCCCGGCCAACCTCGCGCAGGGCATCTTCGTCCCCGGCAAGAGCTACAAGGCCTGGATCCGCTTCTCCAACGGCGCCAGCGACCAGACGCGACCCGACGGCAAGGGCGACGCCCGCGGCATGGCGATCAAGGTGATCGGCGTCCCCGGCGACAAGCTCTTGCCGGCCGAGAGGGCCGAGCAGACGCAGGACTTCATCATGATCAACCACCCGGTTTTCTTCGTGGACAGCCCGAAGACCTACCTCAGCGTCATCAAGAAGATCGGCAGCACCAACCCGCTGGTGAACGCCACGGCCCCGGTCGCGCTCGGCCTCAAGGGCGCCGCCATCGCGCTGCAGATCACGTCGAAGAAGATCGCGAGCCCGCTCGAGACGCGCTTCTGGTCGATGGTCCCCTACCGCCTCGGCGACGACCAGCACAAGCAGGCGATCAAGTTCTCGGCCATGCCGTGCAACGCGCCGGCCGCGAAGATGCCGAAGAACCCGGGCCCGAACTTCCTGCGCGAGGCGATGATCAAGCAGCTCCAGGAGCAGGACTACTGCTTCGAGTTCATGGTGCAGCCGCGCTCGACGCCGTCGATGAGCGTCGAGAACTCCATGACCGAGTGGAAGGAAACCGAGGCGCCGTTCGTCAAGGTGGCCACGATCCACATCCCGAAGCAGGCCTTCGCCATCGCGGCGCAGGACACGTTCTGCGACAACCTCTCGTACACGCCGTGGCACGCGCTGCCGGAGCACCGCCCTCTCGGCGCGGTGAACCGCACCCGGCGGGTCGTCTACGAGGAGATCTCGAAGCTGCGCCACGGCCTCAATGAAGCGCCGCGCGGCGAGCCGACCGGGGACGAGACCTTCCAGTAAGGATCAGTTCGGGGTCGCCGCGCAGCTCCCGTCGTCGACGACGCAGTTGCCCGGCTGGGGCCGCGTCTGGCGGTCCTTGCGGCACTGGCGCATCGCGCCCTGCTGGGCGGCGCGTTTGGCGCCGTTTTCCTTGAGGCCGACGCCCGCGCCGACGAAGCTGGCGAGCAGCTGGCCGTTCGGGCGGAGCTCGTTCACGGTGCAGGAGCCGGTGAAGCTTTGGCTCAGGTCCGGCAGCGGCCCGTTGTCGACCGGGTCGTTGCCCGGGCATTTGCGCCAGGCGAGGACGTATTTCTGCTTCACCTCGCTGTCGAGGGAATCCACCGTGACGAGGGCCGCGGCATTGCCGACGGTCGGCGCGACGGCGTTGATGCGGGTCCTGAGGCGCATGGTGCGGCTGCCGCCGCAGGGCGACCAGGCGACGGAGTCGAGGTCGGCTTCGCCGTGGAGCTGATAGTCCTGCGCGAACGGCCCCTTCCAGAGCTGGTCGATCAGGAGCGCGGGCTCCGGACTTTTGCCGAAGGCGTACATGGCGTGCACGCGGCCGCGGCTTTCCTTGGTGGCGAGCTGGGCATAGCCACGGACGTCGACCCCGGCCAGGGCGTAGGACCAGCCGGAGGGCACGCGGAAGCGCAGGTCGAGCTCGCAAATCTTCGCCATCTGGCGCTGCGTCGCCGGGCCCGCCTCGACGACGAAGTCGCTGAAGAGGAGGGTCAGCGCTTGGGCGTCGGGCGCGACGTTCCACGCAACGGACCCGGGGCGGCAGCCGGGGCCGCGGAAGGCGACGTTCTCGATCGCGACCTGCCCCGGCGCCGGCGCGTCGGCGCGGACCGCAGTGGGCCAGGCGGCCGAGGAGAGCAGGGTGGCGAGGGCTGCTAGGCGAAGGCCGTCGTTCATGTCGTCTTCCTCGTCGGGCGCAGTTTGTGAGGCCGCAGGCGCGGCGCAGGCCTGGCCTTTGCAGCGCCCATGCCACGGCGGCACACCGCCATAAGATGACGTGATATCCGGTGATTAGGCCGATTTCGCCGGGGTTTCAGGCGGTGCGATCGGTACTGTTTTGTAACCAGCAGGCGCTAATAGCGCGCCATGGCCAGGTCGATCGTCCGCGCCCAAAGGTCGACGCCGCCGGCGAGCGAGCGCGCGGAGGGGACGCCCTGGCCGCGCAGATACATCGCGGCCGAATAGCTCCGCACCCCGTGGTGGCAGATCGTTATGACGTTTTCGACGCCCTTGAGCCGCTCGAGCAGCGCGGGGAAGGTTTCGGGCTCGAGGAGGATCGCCCCCGCCAGGTGGCAGATCTCGAATTCCCACGGCTCGCGCACGTCGAGGAGGACCGGCGCCTGGGGAAGGAGCGCCGCGAGCGCCGCGGCGGTGATCTCGATGTCCTGGCTCATGCGGGCGATCGTTTCCAAATAAGAGAGGACCCCGGAGAGGGGAAGCCGCGTCCGGACCGCCAGCGCGCCAATGGTCCGCGGCGGCTCCGGGCCTTCGGGAAAGAGCCCGGGGCGCGGGACATAGAACATCTCGTCGAGCACCACGTCGAGGTGCGGCAGCGCGAGGCTCGCGAGCGGCGTTTCAGCGTGCAAGGGCAAGTGGACTCCTGGTAGCCTCGGAGGCCTCGGGAGGCCGGAACACGATGCCACACTACCAGATGCCCCACGCCAACGTCCTCCCTTACCAAGGGGTCGTGCCGCGCCTCGGCTCCGGGGTCTTCGTGGCGAGCGGGGCCCATCTCATCGGCGACGTCGAGGCAGGGCCCGAGGCGAGCTTCTGGTTCAACGTCGTGGCGCGCGGCGACGTCCATCACATCCGGGTCGGCGCCCGGACCAACATCCAGGACAACAGCGTCCTGCACGTGACGGAGGGCAAGGCGCCCTGCCTGATCGGCAGCGACGTAACGGTCGGCCACGGGGCGATCGTCCACGCCTGCACCGTCGAGGACCTCTGCCTGATCGGCATGGGCGCGATCATCCTGGACCAGGCGGTGATCCGGACCGGCTCCATCGTCGGCGCCGGGGCGCTCGTCACCCAGGGCAAGGAGTTCCCCCCGCACTCGCTGATCGTCGGCTCGCCGGCGAAAGCCGTGCGGACGCTGACCGATCGGGAGGTCGAGGGGCTTTACGCCTCGGCCCGGCACTATGTCGAGACGGCGCGCCACTACATGATTCGTTGAGCGGAAGTCCGGCTCAAAGTGACCTGGGCCAAGGTCAGGGCGTGGATCGGGATGTCGGTGGTGACCGGCCGGCCCTTGGGGTCGAGGCAGAGCCCGCGGCTGAGCAGCGGCTCGTGCGAGATCACGATGACGCCGTCCTTGGTGACGGCCATGTCCATCTCGAGGGTGTCGACGCCCTGCTCGAGGGCGTACTCGAAGGCGGGCAAGGTGTTCTCGGGGCGCTGCGAGCGGGCGCCGCGATGGCCCTGCACCTCGATCTTCGCCGCGGCCGTGCCGGCGGTCATGACTAAACAAATGGTCGCGAGCGCCGTCGTCGTCTTCATGCGTTCTTCACCGGATCGTCATGGGTTTTCGCCGCGACATCATCAGGCAGGGCGGGCTGATCAGAGGCGCGGCGACTTGATCAGGACGTTGCGGGCGAGCCAGGTGCGGACCTTGCCGGGAAACGAGGCTTTCCCGGTGACGTGGGCGGGGTAGTAGAACTCCATCGTGTCGGCGATCAGGTCGGCGTCGGCGATGGGGAGGCCGAAGCGCTTGGCGTTGCGCAGCTCGTGCACGTAGGCCTGGCGCTCGGCTTCGCCGGTGCCGTCGAGGCCCGCGGCGTCCATGAGGTAGATCATCAGGAAGCTCTGCTGGCAGTGGACCTCGAGCTCATGGGCGAGGGTCGAGCCGAGGAGCGCCCAGCTGGTGAACGCCGAGGGGCCGACGGTGACGGCCGCTTTTTCCATGAAGGCGCCGCGCATCGTGAGGCCGCGGTCGCGCAGCTCCGCGTCGAGCAGCGGGTGGTCGGCGTTCGCGGGAACTTCGATGCCGAAGAGCGCCAGGGCCAGGTCGACGCTCTCCTGGGTGACCGCCGGAACGGTGCCCGGAGCGACGACTTTAACGTGCGCGGCGCGGCGCTCGAAGGCGCGCTTGGCGTCGACCTCGGCGTGGGCGCGGCGCATGCCGAGAAGACAGAGGACGGCAACGACGAGGGCAGGGAAGCGGCGGGACGACATCAGCAACAACTCCGGGGCAACGGCAACGTCAGCAGTCAGCAAAGGCACTCAGCAGGGGGAAGGGAACGGCAGATCAGGGGGATGAACCACGGCAGCGGCCGCAAACCCCTTTGAGCAAGGGGCGGGCCAAGGCTTGAATCAGACAAAAAGTCCGGAATTCATTAAAGAAAGGCCCTTCGACCAGGCGGCCGAAGGGCTGACGAAGGTCTGACTACCGACCAAAAGTTTTACAGGGAGGGGGCGTCCGTGCGCGCGACGGCCCGGCACATTTCGCCGGCGGACATCCCGGAGAGCGCCGCCGAGGTCAAGCGGTCAAGGCGTGAGGTACCCTTGCGAGGAGAAGAGGCCGATCAGGTTTTCGGCCGAGCCGACGCGCCGCAGGCCCGCGCGGTGGGAGCCGGGGTGGATCAGGTCCCGCTGGCAATACACCACGTTCAACCTGATCCGCTTGCCGTCGAGCTCGAACTCGAAGAGGTCGCCGGCCTTCATCTCGCGCTCGACCAGGACGCCGAGCCCGTCGCGGCTCACGTCCAGGACGCGGGCGTTCCGCGTGTCGCCGGGCGCCTCGAGGCGGACGCAGACGTCGGCGTTGACGGTGTGGTACCGAGGAAACCAGCGGTCCTCATCCGGTTTTCGAAGTCCCATGCGCTCGCCCTCCCGTTTCCGACCATAAAAACAAGGTCGGAACGCCGCCAGCGGGCTTGATGGGACCAAAATAGCCCAGCGATTACCGTTGGATATACCTAGTATTTGAGGCCGTCCGAGCGCAAGATCGCGTAAGATTTGGTGTCGCGGAAGGCGCCTTTCACGAAAATGTCGGACCGGGCCGTCCCCTCGTAGCTCATCCCGAGCTTTTCCATGACGCGGGCGCTGGCGCGGTTTTCGGCGTCGCAGTGGGCCTGGATGCGCTCGACCTGCGGGATGGTCGCGTAGCCGTGGCCGATCAGCGCCCGCGCCGCCTCGACGGCGAGGCCCTGGCCCCAGTGGGGGCGCGCCAAGGCATAGGCCAGCTCGAGGATGCGGCCGCTCGCGTCGCCGCGGGCGCGAAAACAGCCGACCGTGCCGATCACGCGCCCCGGGTCGCCCGCCAGCGTGATGCCGAAGGGGTCGAGCTCGCGTGCCGCATAGCGCGGAAACGCGTACTCGCGCAGGTATGTCCGGGAGTCGCGCGGGCTTTCGTGGAGGTTCCAGAGGGTGTACTTCACCACCTCCGGGTCGCTCCCGTAGGCGAAGATCGCGTCGGCGTCGGCGAGCGTCAGCTGGCGCAGCACGAGGCGCGCCGTCGTCAGCGTCGGCAGCGCGAAGGGCGCGGGCGCGGCGTCGCCGAAGTGCTTGGCGATGCCGAGCTCGTCCTCGTAGGCGCCGCCGATCTTCGCGTACTTCTCGAGTGTGCCCTCGACCTTGAAGCCGGCCTTGCGGTACAGCGCGATGGCGCGGGTATTTTTGGCGCGCACGCCCGCCTCGAGCCGGGTAACCCCGGTCGCCAGCGCATGCGCGTCCTGGATGGCGAGGAACTGCGCGCCCAGCCCCTGCCCCCAGACCTCTTTCAGCATCATCATGCCGAACGTGGCGACGTGGGCGCGCATCGGGTGGTCCGGGCGCTCCTTACGCGTCCGGAGCATTCCGAGCAGGAGCGCGCCGTCGAAGGCGCCGAGGCTCAGGTCGTGCGGCGAGGCGGCGGCGGCGAGCCAGCCCGGCGTCGTCGACTCCCGCTCCGGGTCCGGCACGCCGGGATAGCGCATCGTGTGCGTCGTCTCGTCGCCGATTGAGCGCAGGAACGCGACGAACGCCTCGAAATCGTCAGGGGCGACGGAGCGCAGCGTGAGCGTGCGCCCGTTCCCCAACCGGTATTCCGCTGGCGCGTAGGCGACCATCAGCGCCGGCGGCCCATGAGGCGCAGCAAGCTGAAGAAGAGGTTGATGAAGTTCAAGTACATATTGAGGGCGCCGAACGACGTGTAGCGCGTGATCGCCGCCCCGTCGGCGTCGCTGCGCGCCAGCGAGTAGGCCATCTCGCGGACCTTCTGGCCCTCGTACGCGGTGATGCCGGAAAACACGACGATCCCGAGCAGGCCGAGCGTGATGTTCATCGACGGGAGGTAGGTGCTGACGGCCGGGATGTACTGCGCCGCGGCGTAGAAGAGGCCGAAGAAGAAGGTCATCCACAGCGCCTGCATGCAGAACGTGCCGATGCCGGTGAGATTCTTCTTGGTGACGTGGCCGAACGCCGCGAGGCCACCGAATGACAGCGCCGCGATGGCGAAGACATTCATCAGGCTCGCCATGGTGAACACCATCGCGGCGACGCCGAGGGTCCAGCCGGTGATGGCGGCATAGAAGAAGAACATGGCCTTGATGCCGGCCGGCGACAGGCGCTGGCTCAGCGGGCGGAACGCCATGAGCGTGCCGAACTGGAGGATGATCACGCCCCACATCATGCCGCGGCCCCCCGCCTCCAGCATCGACTGCAGCGTGCCGGTCGCGAGCAGCAGGTAGGCGACGAAGGCGGTGACGAGCACGCCCATGGACATCTGGGTATAGACGCCGTTGACGTAGCGGCTGGCGCGGACGTCGACGTCGTCGCGGACCCCTGCTGCGGCGCGAAGATTGGAGATGTTTTCCATTGAGACGATGCCTCCGGTTGAGTTCAGGAGAGAAAGGGAGCCATGACGGACCCCGCCGCGCGCTTGAGGCCGGCGGCCGGCCCTTCGTAGAGAAGCCGGCCACCGGCCGTCGCGGCGCCCGGACCGAGCTCGAGGACCCAGTCCGCCGCCGCGACGACGTCGGGATTGTGCTCGATCATAACAATGGTGACGCCGCCTTGCACGAGCTTGCGTAAAACCGCCATGAGTCGGCCCACATCCTCGAAGTGGAGGCCGGTCGTCGGCTCGTCCAGGATGAGGACATGGCCCTTGACGAGGCGCTTGGCCAGGTAGGGCACGAGCTTGAGGCGCTGGGCCTCGCCGCCGGAGAGGCTGGCGCTGGTCTGGCCCATCTTGAGGTAGCCGAGCCCGAGGTCGACGGCCGGCTGCAGGCGCTGGACGATGCGCCGGTGGTTCCTGAAGGTGTCCATCGTCTGGTCGAGGGTGAGCTCGAGGATCTCGCCGAGGTTGAGGCCGAGGTAGCGGACGGCGAGGACGTTGGCGCGATACCGGGCGCCCTTGCAGACCGGGCAGCGGACGCGCGCGTCGGCGAGGAAGCGCATCTTGAGGTTGAGCTCGCCGCGGCCCTTGCACTCGGGGCAGCGGCCGCCCTCGACCGACAGCGAGAAGTCGCGCGCGGTGAGGCCGAGCACCTGCGCGTCCGGTTGGGCGGCGAAGAGGTCGCGGAGCTCGCCCATCACGTCGAGGTAGGACGCGGGCATCGAGACGGAGCTCTTGGCGACCGGCCGGCGGTCGATCAGCTCGGCATTAAGGAGCTGCTCATACCCCTCGAGCGCCTGGCAGTGGTGCCATTTCGAAGGCGTTTTCGGGGCCTTCCCGGTGAGCGTGCGGGCCAGGTTGGCATAAAGGGTCGAGAGCACCAGGCTCGACTTTCCGGCGCCCGAGACGCCGGCGACGACGGTCAATGCGCCGAGCGGGAAGCGTGCGGCCTTGAGGCTCAGATTATGGAGGGTCGGGTTGCGCACGACGAGCCAGCCGTCGCCGAAGCCCTCGGCGGACATGGCGCGGCCCGATAAGCCGACCGGCGACGCGGCTGCGGCGGGGCGCGACAGCTGCTTGGCGGTCAGGGATTCCTTGACGAAGTGTTTGGCGTCGGCGGGCTTGAACTTCGCCATCAGGCGGCCGCCGCGCGCGCCGCCGCCGGGACCGAGGTCGACGATCCAGTCGGCCTTGCGCATGAACTGCTCGTCGTGGTCGACGATGATGACGGTATTGCCGCCTTCTTTCAGGCGCACGAGCGCGCCGAAGATCGTGGCGAGCTCGCTTGGGTGAAGGCCCTGGCTCGGCTCGTCGAGGATGTAGAGGACGCCGCGCAGGTTTTCGGCAAGGATGCCGGCGAGCCGCAGGCGCTGCGCCTCGCCGCCCGAGAGCGAGCGGACGCGGCGGCTGACCGTGAGGTAGCCGAGGCCGACGTCGTCGATGCGCTTGAGGGCGCTGCGGACCTCGTCGGCGACCCGGGCGAACGCCTGGTTTTTTCCGAGGGTTCCGCCGAGCATCGCGGTCAGGTGCGCGGCCAGGTCGGCGAGCGGCAGGCGGTGCAGCGCGCGGACTTTGACGCCGCCGAGGCGGATGCCGTCGAGCTTCGGGTCCAGGCCGACGCCGGCGCAGGTGGGGCAGGCGCGGACCTCGGCGCCGCCGTCGTCCTCGTCCTCCTCCTCGTCGGCACCAATTTTGGCGGCGCCGAGGTCCTGGGGCGGCACACCGAGGCCGTAACAGTCGGGGCAGCGGCCGAGGGAGTTGGCGGAGAAGTGGCGCGTGTCGAGGCGCGGCCAGGAGAACCCGCAGACCGGGCAGCCGCCCGCCGTCGAGAAGCGGCCGCCGCCGCCTTTCGCCGTGACGTCGAGCACGCCCTTGGCGTCGGCGGGGAAAAACTCGCCGAAGCCCTCGCCCTCGGCCAGGGCCGTCTGGACCGCGCGCAGGAGCCGCGCCCCCACGGCGTCGGGCTTCACCTTCACGTAGTCGACGATGAGCTTGATCGTGTGCTTCTCATCCTTGGCCAAAACCGGCGGCGGGGCGAGCGGGACGACGTGGCCGTCGACGAAGGCGCGGAGGTACCCCTTTTGACCGAAGGCAAGGAGCTCCTTCTTGAAGACGCCCTTCTTGGAGTCGACGACGGGGGCGCAGATTCCGACCGTCCGGCCGTCGAACCCGGCGAGGAGGCGGCTCACGATGTCCTCCGGGGTCTGGGCCCCGGTCGGGAGGTCGTGGTCGGGGCAGCGCTGCTCGCCGAAGCGGGCACAGAGCACCGCCAGCAGCTCGCTGATGTCGGTCAGCGTGCCGACCGTGGCGCGCCGCGACGGCTGGGTCTCGTTCTGCGCCAGCGAGATCGCGGGCGACAGGCCCGTGAGGCCCTTCACCCGGGGCCGTGCCGACAGGTCGAGGAACTGCCGGGAGTAGTGCGAGAGGGTGTAGAAGAAACGGCGCTGCGCCTCGGCGAGGATGGTGTCGAAGGCCAGCGAGCTCTTGCCCGAGCCGCTGACGCCGGTGACGACGGTGATGGCGCGGCGCTCGAGCGAGACGTCGATTCCCTTGAGGTTGTGCTCGCTGGCGCCGCGGACCTCGATGGTCGCCTTCGGTGGGGCCCCGGGGCTTGAAGACGGGGAGCGGGTCGAAGGGGTCATGGGACGCGGGCCTCCGCGAGGTAGCGGCGCGCGAGCGCCAGGGCCATCGCGAAGCTCTTGGGGCTCGCGCGGCCGGTCAGGAAGAGGTCGCGCGCCGGCCCGTGGTCGGGCGAGACGCGCAGATGCGGGAGCCCGCCGGAGAGGTTGACCGCTTCGTCGAAGTGCACGGTTTTGAGGGGGCCCAGGCCCTGATCGTGGTACATCGCGAGCACTCCATCATAGTCCCCATGAAAACACCGGTAGAAGACCGTGTCGGCCGGCTCGGGGCCAGAGATTCGGGCGTCGGTCCGGGCGCTTGCGGCCCGGATCGCCGGCGCGATGAGGCGCCCGTCCTCGTCGCCGAAGAGGCCCTGGTCGCCGGCGTGGGGGTTGAGGCCGGCCACGGCGAGGCGCGGGCGCGCGATACCGAAGGATCTGGCGAGGGTTTCGGCGAGGAGCAGAATCTTGCGCTCGACCAGCGCCGGGGTCAGCGCCTTCGGCACGTCGGCGAGCCGCAGGTGGTTGGTCGCCAGACCGACGCGCAGGCGCGGGCCGGCCAGGGTCATGACCGCCGGGGCCTGCCAGAGGTCCTCGAAGAACTCGGTCTGGCCGGGGAAGGCGTAACCCGCGAGGTGGCAGGCGTGCTTGTCGATGGGGGCGGTGACGACGGCCAGGCGCCCGCCCGGCGGCACCGCGAGGGTGCGCAGAAACTCGAGGGAGCGCACGGCGAGGGCGCCGCGCTCGGCCTCGCCCAGGCGCTCGGCCGGCACCGCGGGCAGCCCGGCCGCCACGTCGATCAGCTGAACGGCGCCGCCGGGCGTCAGGGTCGGGTCGCGCAGCCCCAGGCGCCCCAGCTGGTCGCGCCAATGGAAGGCGCTGCCGACCAGCGTGACGCGCGGCGCGGCCGGGTCGCCGTCCCAGGCGGCGAGGGCGCGGGCGGCGAGCTCGGCGTTGACGCCCAGGACCTCACCGAGGGTGATGACGAGCATGAAAAGGACCCCTTCCCGGGGCCCACACTACAAAAGGAATGCAGCCAGAGGAAGCGTCACTTCGGCAAGGTCACCGCGATCTTGGAGACCATGACGGACGCCGCGGTGCCCACGACCTTGTCGACCGTGATGCAGACGCCGCCCTGAGCGATCGGTTTGTCCGAGAAGCAATACATCAGGATGACGAGGTCGCCCGAGGTGGTGACGCCGCAGTCGTCGATCGACTTGCCGAGGTCCTCGAGGCTCTTGATGGCGGCCTCGGTGCTCTTGGAGCCATTGAGCTTGACCAGGATGTCGGCCTTCGTGCACTTGAAGTCCGGCAAGCGCGCATCCAGGCAGGAGTTGTCCTTACGGAAGTAAGGTTTATGGTCGGCATGG